>NZ_JBFIIH010000251.1:0-1592 GCF_041601355.1 Neptunomonas sp. | reverse complement strand
TCAGGAAGATAATATATTCCGTAGACATCGCCGTTTAGTGGTGTTTGATATGGACTCGACGCTGATTGAAGCAGAAGTCATTGATGAGTTGGCTAAAGAGGCAGGTGTCGGCGATCAGGTTATTGAAATCACTGAAGCGGCAATGCGTGGTGAGCTCGATTTCAATGAAAGCTTTCGGCGTCGGGTGGCACTGCTCAAAGGGTTGGATGCGAGTGTGCTCGAATCGGTTGCACAGCGTTTACCTTTGACCGAAGGGGCAGAAGATCTGGTTTCTCATCTGAAAATGCTGGGCTTTAAAACCGCTATCCTTTCGGGTGGCTTCACTTATTTTGCTGAAAAGTTGCAGAAGCAGCTTGGCTTTGATTACGTCTATGCTAACCAACTGGATATTCGTGACGGGGTTGTGACGGGCGAGGTGGTTGGCGAGATTGTCAACGGAGACCGCAAAGCTCAATTGCTCAGAGAGATAGCCGAGCGTGAGGGAGTGCGTCTTGAGCAAACGATAGCGGTAGGAGATGGCGCAAACGACCTGCCAATGCTATCTATTGCTGGGTTGGGGATTGCCTTCAGAGCTAAGCCGTTAGTGCGTCAGAGCGCCAAACAGGCGATCTCAACACTCGGTCTGGATGGTATCTTATATTTGATTGGCTTTAGGGACCGCGATTCGTTGCGTTAATGTGATGATTGATTAGCGGGTAAAAAAATACCAGTGAGACTCGTGACAGAGTTCACTGGTATTTTTTATTGTTCTTTTTATTACCTGCATTATTACCTGTCTTATTGTCCTTCGAAAAAATCATAATCCATCTTGTCACGCGGTGGCTGTAAATAGTAGCCTTGAATCAGGCCGACTCCCGACTTCCATAAGCGGCTCATTATTTTAGGGTCTTCAACAAGCGGCGCGATTGTGATCTTGCCTTGCGATTTTAATGCTTCTGCCATTGTCTCAAATGTCACATCAAGCGCGTTGGTGGTGGCTAACTCCTGAACAAAGGAGCCATCCAGTTTTACGTAGTCTGCATTGATTTGTCGTAGCACCTGACTGGCGTTACTGGAACAGCCAAAATGTTTAATGCAAATCAGGCAGTGTAATTTCTTCAAACCAGCAGTGAATGCCTGGGCAGCGGCTAAATGGCTGGAGCAGTCGCTTTCGCTGATTTGAAAAACCAGATGATCTGCCGGGATACGAAACTCCCTTAGCTGCTCGGCTAGCCATTCAAGAATCTCCGGATCTCCCCAGGTTTTTTTGGTTACACTGATAAACAGGCGATGTTTATTGCCTTTGTTGAGCTCTTCGCGTAAATGGTGGATACACTTGAGTATTACCCAGCGATCCATGGTTGTGCTGAGTTCGGCAAGTTCCACTGTATCTAAGAAGGTGGTGGGGGAAAGTTCGTTTTGGTTTTTGTCGAGTAGTCTTAATAGTGCTTCGTAGTGACTTAGTTGGCTGTTGTATGAAAGTGGAACGATAGGCTGAAACAATAATTTAAAGTTTTGATTCTGCACCGCTGCTTTTAGCGCCTTAACAGCGTCAGGGTTATCCAGTTCGGCGGGCGAATGATCAGGGATGTAAAACTTAACGTTATTGGTGC
>NZ_JBFIIH010000250.1:0-1594 GCF_041601355.1 Neptunomonas sp. | reverse complement strand
GAAACCCGTGGTTTGCCGCAAGCCGTCAGAGAGGGTTTGCCGGCAGAGCAGTGCATTAAATTACCCATGCATGGAGACAGCCGAAGCCTGAATCTTTCCAATGCTTGCGCAATAGTTGTTTATGAAGCATGGCGTCAGCAAAATTATCTGGGCGCTATTAAGTAAACTAGACTAACCTAACCTCCGTAGAAAAGCCTCTAAGGGCAGATATACCTGTAAAGGTAGACGCAATATCAACTGCGTAAATTATGGATTTTTAATGTAAGGATTTAAGAATGATAAGGAAAGTGCTTCTTCTCAGTACAATAACACTGGCGTTACCCGGCTGTTTTTATGCGCACACCTCTCAGGCACCGATCGCAAAGACATACCCTATAACTGAACAGCATAAAATGCAGGCCGCCCACCATTGGCAGGTACTGGCGGATTATGAAGCCAAAGGTATTTTGAACCAGTTAAAAGGCCAGTCTGTTTATGTGAATGGTGGCGATAAAAACTCACCATTTGACCAGACGTTTCACCAATTATTGATTAGTGAATTAGTCAATGACGGTGGATCCGTGATGGTCTCCTCTAATGCTGCTGCTGAAGTTAGCTATGATGTTAATTTGATTGAGCATAAAGATCGGGGCATGATTCGCCCGCCAGAAGGAGCCTTATCTGTATTGGCAGCAGGTATCGCCGTAGCGACAGTGCCTTATAACCGCTGGACTGAGCCTGCGTTAGCACTTATTCCTATGGCGGTGGCAGGCGATTTGCTCATCGGTAATGTTGTATCTGAATCGACACATGAAGTTGCGATTACGACTCGAGTCACCCAGCAGGGTATGTTATTACACTCTTCAACCAATATCTATTACATCAATCCAGGTGATAAAGATCACTACGTAGAGCCTGAACAGCCGCGGGCTACGGCGCGGACGATTCGTGTAACAGATCGTTAAGGAGAAGAGAATGAAACGTTTATCTTGGGTTAAAGTCGCGGCTACGGCTCTGGTCAGTACGGTATTATTGACAGGTTGTGCATCAGATAAAGTAACGCGAGTCGTTGATGCGAAAGTGGATTTGGTTGATGTGATCGATAATGTCAGTTCGGCATTGTTGAGTTCTGCGGTTAAAGGGATGTCTAAAGAGCGTACAATTCTTGCGACCAGTTTCGTGAATATTGATGATCTTCAGGAATCTTCTACTTTTGGGCGATTGGTCGGCGATACGGTTGCCTCAGATTTGGTCAACAGTGGCTATAATGTAATGGAAGTTCGCCTGCGTAATAGTCTTTTTATGCAGCCACGCCTTGGCGAATTCATGTTGTCACGTGAGTTGCGCAATGTGGGTGCTGAGCATGATGCCCAAGCCGTACTGGTAGGTACATATGCCATAGGAGGTGATTATGTCTATGTTAATGTGCGCTTGGTTAGTGTGGTAAATAGTCAGGTACTCTCTTCACACGACTTCCGTTTGCCATTGAACCGGGATATTCGGAAAATGCTGATGAGTGGCCGCTGAATAGTCGCTCAATAACTGCCTAAGTAAAATAGCCGGCTCTGATAGCCGGTTTTTTTATGTGGCTTAGCGTAGTCGGTTATACTGTATT
>NZ_JBFIIH010000249.1:0-1915 GCF_041601355.1 Neptunomonas sp. | reverse complement strand
TGCCTGGCCCTGAAGTACAGGGGCAATCTCCGTTGCACCATGCGGATCTGGCATCATTGGCCAAGGCCGGTACTGTGTTAGGCGCCGCCGCCGGGGGGATTCAGCTGCGTGAACATAAGCTGCTGGGACACCTGACGCTGCGTCTTAATCCGGAAAATACGGATCAGCTAGCCGCGGCAGAACGCGTGCTGGGTATGGCGTTGCCACTGCAGCCACTCACCTCCGTCGAGAAGGGGAGCTATTCAGTACGCTGGATGTCACCCGATGAATGGTTAATCCTGGTACCGGGTCTTGAAGCATTTGATGTGGAATCCAAATTCCGCGATGAGATGGGCGGTCACTATTCACTGGTTAACAGCAGTGGGGGTTCGACGGTGTTGGAACTGTCCGGTGCTGATGTGGTTGAGCTGTTGAAACGATGTACACCGATTGATCTGCACCCTACGGTGTTTCCGGTGGGTAAAGTCGTTTCCACGGTGTTTGCTAAGAGCTCAGCCATTATCCGCCGCACGGGAGAGCAGCGTTTTGAGTTGGTGATTCGACGCAGCTTCTCAGATTACATCTGGCTGTGGCTTCAGGAAGTCAGCCGTGAATTTGGTCTGGTCGTAAAAGCCTGAGAGCTGAAATAAACCGGGCTGAAAGGCCCGGATAGTTCTTCAGTTTCACTTTTTTTATGCCGGTTATTTACGTTCTTTATTTAAGTACTGCCGGTTTGATAAGTAAGGTATTGTTATGAGCAACAAACAAAAACCGTGGATATTTACCGCCAGCTGTCCAAGTATTGTCGGCACAGTTGATGCGGTAACCCGATATATGGCAAATGCTAAAAACTATATCGATGAAATACATTCGTTTGATGACAAAGTATCGCAGCGCTTCTTTATCCGGGTAGAGTTTCAACCGGGTAATAGTGACTTCACTGAGGCGATGTTTGAGGCAGATTTTACCGCCAGTGCAGCGGAATTCGATATGCAATGGCAGCTGACCCGCCCGGAGCATCGTCAGCGTGTTGCCATTTTAGTATCAAAATATGATCATTGTTTAAACGATCTGTTGTATCGCTACCGTACCGGACAACTGAATATCGAGATTCCGGTGATTATTTCTAATCATCCAGACCTTAAACCACTGGCTGAATGGCATGGAATTCCCTATCACCACTTACCGATCAGCAGTGAAACCAAGCCTGAGCAGGAAGCTGAAATAGTTAAATTATTGTCAGAGTACGATATCGAACTCGTGGTGCTGGCTCGCTATATGCAAGTGCTATCTCCTAAGATGTGTGAACATCTTGACGGGTGGGCCATCAATATTCATCACTCTTTGTTACCGGGGTTTAAAGGTGCTCGTCCTTATCACCAGGCATGGGAAAAAGGCGTGAAAATGGTGGGGGCCACGGCGCATTATGTAAATAACGATCTGGATGAAGGGCCTATTATTGCCCAGGGCATTCAACCGGTGGGACATGCCCAATATCCTGAAGATTTAATATCCAAAGGGCAGGATATTGAACGTGTCACCCTGTTCAATGCTGTTCGTCATCATATTGAAAAGCGTGTGTTTATCAATGGTAGCCGAACCGTCGTTTTTAGTAACTAATGTAAAGCATTGTTTAAAAGGCATTGTTTAAAAGGCATTGTTTATAAAGCACTGTCGGTATAGCCGTTGTTTATGTAGAGTTGTTCACTTATTACCAGAAGCCTGCGCTATTTTTAATCTGAGATGCGATGCTCAGAGCACCTCAGCGAGGGGTTATAGGCTTCTGGCCTTTTTGTTTTGCGGGGTCTTCAACGCTCAACGTTTTTCACGGGCAAGTGTGGGAGAGACGCCAAAATAGTCTTTGTAACAATTACTGAAGTGGCTGGTACTGACAAAACCACTCGCCAGAGCAATGTTAGTAATTGAGTCATTCGTT
>NZ_JBFIIH010000248.1:0-2036 GCF_041601355.1 Neptunomonas sp. | reverse complement strand
TTTTGCGGGGTCTTCAACGCTCAACGTTTTTCACGGGCAAGTGTGGGAGAGACGCCAAAATAGTCTTTGTAACAATTACTGAAGTGGCTGGTACTGACAAAACCACTCGCCAGAGCAATGTTAGTAATTGAGTCATTCGTTTGTAACAGCAAACGGCGAGCATGAGTAATTCTTAGCTCCAAATAATAGCGGCTAGGTGAAGTTTCCAGGTTATGCTGAAATAAGCGCTCGGTTTGGCGTCTTGAAATACCAACAAGCTCACTTAACTCCTCGGCACTGATAGGTTCTTCAATATTTGCTGCCATGAGTGACATTACCTCACGCAGTTTTTCGGGTAGGCAAGGGTCGTCAATCACTTGGTTTAGACGTATGTCACTGCTCTCAGACACCTGATCGCAGCTTAAAATCTCACGAATAGCTCTGATGATAGCTTTTCCGTGTATTTCCCCAATCAGGTAAAGCATCATCTCTAAAGCGCTAATCGGACCTGCACAACTGAGGCGATTGTTGTCGCGAACAAACACTTGATCAGAGGTGGTCACGTGAGGAAACCGCTCGCGCATAAATGCGTGGTTATCTGGATGAACGGCACAGCTTAGCTTATCTAACAGCCCTGCATGAGCTAATGCGATCGCACCATTCCATATACCACCCATGATGACACCTTGTTTGGCAGCCTCTTTAAGCAGCTTGTTAAGGGTAGGGTGTACGCCGGTTGAACAGCGAAAGCCGCCACAAATGATAAGTATCTCAGGGAGGTTTTTGTGTGAGCTTGTATCATTAATGATGGAGTCGGCAGCAATTTCTATACCCAGATCACTGATAACAGGCGAGCTATCTAAAGCAAGTGTTTCATAGCTAAATAGTGGGCTGGTATTGACCAGGTTGGCGGTGACTACAGCGTCAACTGCCGCTGTGAAAGCCATCATAGAGAAATGCTTTTGTAGAATGAAACCGACATGCGTTGGTTCAGATTGCGTGCTTCCCGCAGGTAAAAAAGCACTATTAGCATCCCGCATTTTTGCGCTAAAGTTGCGTTTCTCTTTGTGGCCGGTCATAAATCAATCATACCTATTCGTTATGCTTTTTCTTTTCAGATGGTTACTAAGGAACATACGATTAAGTGAACCACTCGCTGATAATGTTACCGAGTGGTAATTCTGATCCCTGTCAGCTTCTGTTTCTTTTCGTTTTTAGCGGGGCTTGCGCCTGTGCGGTTTTCTGTTTATTCATCAGTAGATACAATTATCCTACGCACTTAACATCTTATTCACACGCATAATGTTCGCCAGCGAAAATATCATGGCGAGTTTACAATGATTTTACTCAGGCGACGATAACTGGCCTACGTAAAGCCGAAGTGCCATCTATATAAAAAACCTAATTTCATGATTCTTTTAACGCTCAAAGAAAACTACAGGTCGTAAATTGGCATATGGCATTTTTTAATAAGAACATAATTTGGTATCTTTCAGAAGAATAACTACGCACTTTGTGTGGAGGCCTCATGTCTATCAGTGTTTTTGATCTTTTTAAAATTGGAATAGGTCCTTCCAGCTCTCATACCGTCGGCCCGATGCTAGCCGCTGCAGAATTCGCACATCATCTTCAACAGCATTGCCTGGCTGAGAAGGTGCATAATATCCGTGTCGATCTGTTCGGCTCACTCAGCGCAACGGGTATAGGTCATGGTACCGATAAGTCGGTCATTGTTGGATTGATGGGAGAGCGTCCCGCTACTATTGACCCTAAGATTATCGACCCTGTTGTCGCGACGCTTCAGCAGACCAATAGATTAAGCCTGCTGGGTCAGTATGATGTGGAATTTATCTGGTCCAGAGATATGAGACTCCTTGAAGAGAATCTTCCTTATCATCCTAATGCTATGCGACTGGTTGCGACAGCCGTGGATGGCACGCTGCTTTATGAAAACACTTACTATTCTGTCGGTGGCGGTTTTGTTATCGATGAAAGTGATGCAACCGCCGATGCGCATTTAGTCCCGCAAGTTGCATTGCCGTATGAGTTCAATAATG
>NZ_JBFIIH010000247.1:0-2142 GCF_041601355.1 Neptunomonas sp. | reverse complement strand
TTGTTGTATACCTTTCTGAGTTGCATGAATAAATAATCCATTTATCAAAGTGTCAGCTTTTTTAACAGTTTTTTTATAGTAATTTCAATAAGTTATGCTTTATACGAAATGAACTCTGGATTTAGCAATTATAAGTGTCAGGTATTTTTACAGAGATTATTTTTTAAGTGTATGAGGAAGTTTCATTTTTATTTTTTATTCAATAAAATCAATTTGTTATAATTTATTTTGAAAGTTGGTACGGGTGTTGCTTTGTAATGATTAACAGAAACAAAATGTATTACTAGACGGGGTGAACAACATGAAACGGATACTATTAGCAACATTGCTGGCTGCAAGTGGAAGCGTCACCGCTGCGCCATTTTATATGGATGTCGGAATTGACGTTGGTGGAGTAGGTGTAGTCGATGATAAAGAATGTGCTACTTGTACATCATTAAAAGATCAGTTCACATTTACTTACGAATCATCATCAGTTATCACTGACGATGTAGGTCCTGCGGGCATCAGTACTGGGGATTCGATTAAAACCCAGGCTGGCTACGATGGAAGTACTAACACTTTCGCCGCTGGTACTCTCGGAACTAACCAGTTCACCGGCTTCCTGCCTGCTGAGACATTTGGAGCTAATTCTGACAATGGTTATGGTGGTTCTAACTGGATCATTACTTTTGGTATTAAGGACTGGGCAGGTACGGTAACAGTTGATGGTTCAGGTGCTGTTTTGCCTAATTATGGTCCGGGTTTGTTAGAGTTTTATCTAACTACTGATGGCACTACATTCAATAACTTTATGGATGTTAAGTTGTCGACAGGGTTTGTTACAGGAACAGGTAGTGTCATTCTTGGAGAAGTTGATTTTACAAGCGTAGATGCAGGATTTAATAACTTGTTCAATGTCGCTGATCCTGGACAGTGTGGCGGGTTGAATGGCTTTTATGATATCTGGTTTACATGTGGCCCAACAGGATTGGATAGTCTGTCGATTGACTTCACCGGTGCATTTGATAGTGATGTTACGGTAGCTCAATTTACTCAACTTACCGCTGATACATTCGGCATTACTACCGATCATGATGGTAGTGGTAGATTTGATGTTCCAGAGCCAGGTACTCTTTCTCTTCTGGGTTTGAGCCTGTTAGGTTTGGGTGGATTCAGAATGCGTAAAGCGGCTGAAAAGAAAATAGCTGCATAATTGATAATTTAGCGGTATTAGTAAGGGAGCCTATGTGGCTCCCTTTTTTATGGTGAAATCAAAATTTTTTCGATTAATTTTCTTCCAGTATTTTTTTAATACGACGGTACATAATCTTTTGTATCGGGTTTTTGTTTCCAAAAGGACGCCAGCTCTTCTTTAGCTTGTTTAAATACGCATCAAAGTGCAGCCCTCGTGGTGCGCAGATGATCTCGCCTCGGTTGAACAGTAGCTTCAGTACTTGTGTGCAGGCGACTCCCGCACTAATCTCTATGCCCATAATTGTAGAGGGCACTTTCTCATGTAAAAAGTTAACAGAAGATCTATCTACCAAATAGTGTCTTTGCAAAACTGTGGGAGAAACACCCATAATAAAATAGATGATTTGATCTTCGAAGCTCAGCCCCTCTAATGCAAAATACTCTTCAAAGCTCATTTTGCCAGGTAAAAAAATCAAGAAGGCGGTGCCCATGCCCATCGGCGCTGCTGTTATGGTGGGTATGCCTAGTTCATAGCAACGCGCAAAGACTTTCCTGCGTATCTCTAAAGCAAAAATATCAAGACTATCGACATACACATCAACATCTTTTAAAAAATCGTCTAAGTTTTCTTCTGTTATGCCGTTGTCGAAGAGCTGAATGTCCAGTTCTGGATTAATATCCAGAATGGTTTCTTGCATCACCTCTGCTTTCGGGCGACCAACCGAAGAGAGTGTGGCGCCATATTGCCTGTTAAAGTTTGGGTAATCAAAATCATCCAAATCGGCAATATTGAAGTTCCCTATGCCTAAGCGTGTTAGGGTAATTAGGTGGCTTCCGCCCACACCGCCTAAGCCGCCGATGGCGATGCGTTTGTTTTTGAGCGCTTTTTGTTCTTCTTGAGTAACCCATCCTATGTTTCTCGAAAAGGCTTGGGAGTAATCGAACATGCTGACTCCTTTGAAAATT
>NZ_JBFIIH010000246.1:0-2324 GCF_041601355.1 Neptunomonas sp. | reverse complement strand
GTCAGCTCAAGATAACGGTTCAGGCAACGGTTGGCCCAGCGATATTGGCCTTTCACTTCAAGATCCATGAGAAGGAACGCCAGGTCACAAATAGTGTCTATCCAGCGGAACTGCAGATTAAACTCAATGCAATCAAACAGGCGAAGCTGGCCATGATAGAGAGCGATGTTGCCCAGATGCAGATCACCGTGACACTCACGGGTGTAGCCTTCCAGTTTACGGCGCTTAATCGTAGAGGTGAGTTTACGAAACTCTTGCGCCGTTCGCTGTGATAGAAACTGCAGCTGTTGCCAGTCGCTGGCATTCAGTTCGCGTTCGCTGACATGCTGGTAGTTATCTGAGACTGCTTCCCAGATAGTATCGGTCTCGCCCCAAGGGCTATTCTGAGCAACACGTGGAGTACGTGTATGAAAATGAGCAATCTGATCGGCCAGCATATCGATCCAGGCTGGTTCAAATTTTTGTCGATCAAGGATAAGATCCAGCCGTAGTTCAGGATCAAACTGATGCATTCGCACCGCATATTCGAAAGGCTTGGTGTCGGATTTTACGTCTGTGAGTTGTGATGCTTCAATTAATTGTGGATTTTCAGGAGAACCAACGATAGCGATTAGCGTATCATAGATATCCGGAGCCAGACGCTGGTTTAAACGTAACTCTTCTTCGCAATAATAACGGCGTTGTTTGAGTGTTGTAAAATTCAGGAAGCCAAAATCGACAGGCTTTTTTATTTTATAGGCATAATCGCCCGTTAATAAAAGCCAGGAGATATGTGTTTCGATAACACGTATCGGCGCTTCTACCGGATGTGGATAAAATGTTGGAGAGGTAAGCGCTGTAATCAATTCTGGTTGCATGTAACCTTCGGCATCGTCTAAAAAGTTAAGGAATTATACTGGCTTGATGAACAAAAAGAGAACACCAGCAAAAAAAACGCCGAGAAAAAGTAAATCTAAGGCTCAGCCTAAGAAAAGTATATGGCGCTCGATCCGCTCATTTCTGCTAAAGCTGACGCTGTTAGGCGTCGTGATTGGCGGTATCGGCTTGATATATATGGACGCCCAAATTCGCCAACAATTTGAAGGGAAGCGCTGGGCGTTGCCTGCAAAAGTGTTTGCGCGGCCGTTAGAACTGTATTCCGGGGTGCCTGTCACTCCACAAGATTTAAAAGTCGAGCTGTCAGGGTTGGGTTATCAACTGGTATCGCGCGCCACGCAACCCGGGCAGGCTGAGATAGCCAGTCGAAGTGTCCGTGTGATCACACGAGGGTTTGATTTCCCGGATGGAGCGGAATCATCGAAAAACCTGCTGTTAGAGTTTAATGCCAGTGGTGTGTCGCGTATCAGGAATGATAAAGGGCAGAGTGTTAACCTGGCGCGCCTCGAGCCGGTGTTGATCGGCGGTATTTATCCGCAGAATAATGAAGATCGCGATCTAATCCGGCTGGAAGATGCGCCTGCAGGTCTGAAGGAGGCGCTGATTGCCATTGAGGATCAGAGCTATTACGAGCATTTTGGTGTGTCTCCTAAAGGTATCGCGCGGGCCATGTGGGTCAATATCCGTGTCGGCCGCTTTGTTCAGGGCGGCAGTACACTGACTCAGCAGCTGATAAAAAACTTTTATCTGACATCAGAGCGGACGTTGGCGCGTAAGTTGATGGAAATCCCAATGGCTGTGTTGCTGAACCTGCATTACAGCAAGGATGAGATTTTAGAAGCCTATTTGAACGAAGTTTATTTAGGACAAGAAGGTTCGCGAGCCATTCATGGTGTTGGTCTGGCGGCGCAGTACTACTTCTCCCAGCCGCTGCAAGAATTACAGCTTCATCAGGTTGCGCTGTTGGCAGGGCTGGTGAAAGGGCCTTCTTTCTATGATCCGCGTCGCAATCCCGAGCGCGCTAAGCAACGTCGTGATCTGGTCTTACGGGTGATGCGTGATCAGGGCGATATTTCAGAAGATATCTATCAGGAAACCATTAAAAAGCCGTTGGGCGTGGTTAAGCAGAAGAGTTTACTCAAAGGCGCCTATCCCGCTTATCTGGATCTGGTTAAACGACAATTACGTGAAAGCTATCATGAAGAAGACCTTCGCAGCGAAGGCTTACGCGTTTATACCAGTTTGAACCCTATCGTACAGGCTAACGCCGAAACGGCTCTGGTATCAACGATTAACGGCCTTGAAAAACGTTATGGAAAGCGTGCCACCGATCTGGAAGGCAGCATGGTGGTTACCGATCCGCAGACCGGTGAAGTGCTGAGTATTATTGGCGGAAAAAGTACTCGTTATGAGGGTTTTAACCGCGCGTTGGATTCAGTAAGGCCGAT
>NZ_JBFIIH010000245.1:0-2513 GCF_041601355.1 Neptunomonas sp. | reverse complement strand
TGTGTGGCGTTTTCGTAGTCACCCGCCTGCATGCTTAATATCGCTAGCTCGGTGAGTGACGTTGGGTTGTCAGGGTGGTGCTTTATTACGTCTTCATGGATTTTTCGGATTGTTTGAGGATCATTGCTCTGTCTGGCGATCAGAGCCACCAGATTATGACTCGCGTTGGGGTTGCCGGGCTCAATGGAGAGTGCCTTGTTGAAAGCAGTTTCGGCACTTTTTAAATCTTTCAGCATGACATAGCTTAAACCCTCCAGCGTCGCACCATCAGCGTTATTGGGATGCTCGGGTGTAAACTGCTGAGCATGTTTAAGGGCAAGGTCGGGTTGCTTGTTTTGTAGATAAGTTAAAATAAGGGCTATTTTGGCTTGTGGTGAATCGGGTGTTTTTTCTATGGCTTTAAGCAGTTCAGCAATCGCCGCGTTAATGTCTCCTTCTTTAGCTGCAACGGATGCCTGCCCCAGATTCACGCGTGGATCACTGCTGTTAAGGTCAGTCGCTTGTTTGAGTAAACGTTTGCCTGAGTCAAAGTTTTTGTCGTGCAGTGAGGCGAGCCCTGCAGCAACCAACAATTCGTTATCACTTTGTACAAATGTATCACTGTTGAGTTGAGATAATGTTGCGGTAGCTTCTTTCGTTAACCCCAGTTTGAGCGCAATCGCTGCTTTAAGTTTTAATGCTTCTACCAGGTTTGGAACGCGATCCAGTACTTTGTTTATTTGGTTGTAGGCTGCCTCATAACGTTCAGCAGAATAGTAAGATGCTGCAGCTATATATAGGCTTTGCAGGTCGTTTGTTGAATATAATAGGCTCGCTTCAGCGTGCCGGAGGGCTTTGGCATAATTTTTCTTCGCAAACTCTATCTTCGCTTGCAGCGCATTGGCTTCCGGCTCTTCGGGTACAATCGCCAACACTTTTTCTAGCTGGAGGGTGGCTTCATCTGGTTTATTCTCCGCCATGTATGCCTTAGCTAGTTTTATATTTGCTATTCCTATCTGTGATTGCGTATCCGTTAACTTTTTGAAGGCTTGAATTGCCAAGGCATATTCCTGGCTTGCCATTGCCAGATCACCTTGCAGTAGTAGCCCTTGGGTATGATCTGGTTCCTGCAAAAAAAGTTGCTCTAAATATTTTTTGGCTTGTTCCGCTTCGTTGACCTGGGCTTGCAGCAGGGCATTGGTAAATAATACAACTGGTTTGTTTGGGTTAAGCTGCGTGGCTTGCGTTAGCATCTTGTTTGCGTGCGGTATATCTCCATAGTAAATAGAGGCCTGTGCTCGAATGGTATAGGCTTCGGTTCTTAGTTCGACTGGCCACTGTTCTGTATCAGACAGAAGGTTTTTCAACTCTTTGAACTTACGGCTTTGTAATAACGTACGCGCAAGTATGATGCTTGTTTCATGATCTTCAGGGTTTAAACGGTGGGCTTTATCTATCTCTTTTTCAGCGGCAGCGAAGTTACCTTGGGCTAAATAAATTTTACCTAAAGCGAGTCTGGCGACGCCATCTTCCGGGTTTTTCTGCAGTGCATTTTTGAGAACGATTTCCGCGCTTCTATGCTGTCCTTGTTTTAAATACGAGCTTACCTCTTGCATATAAGCGGGATCCGTATTGGCTACTGCAACGGGGGAAGCTGGTAGTGATAGAAGGCTGCATAGGGTTAATGCAGTTATCAATTTATGTTTGTATGGGCTGTTGATTATTGACGTTTTCAAAATCCATCTCCTGAGTCAGTATTAATAAGAATATTATGACTATTTATGTTCTTCATATCGGCGAGGCGCAATAATGTGCTGAGGGTCGATAGCGACCTTAAATTTTTTCATTAGATCAGTGTAAGCCGGTTCTGCTTTTGGTAGTTTTCCCATCGCATAGGTCGATAGCCGGTAGGGGTAATAGCCTTTTTCTATGAGTTTTGCTAAGAGTTCGTCGTGACACTGAAGTGCGCGTTTTTCTTCTTCTGGAAAATCACGATCATAAGCGATGGCGATAACGCTATCGATACAGCGCTCGGTCAATAATGTCATGGATATTGCCGGGTCAAAACCATAGCTCAATAACGTCGTTTCTATTATCTCTTCAAGAGCGCTGGCGTGCTCGCCTGTCATGGGGGCTATAGGTGCCAGCCATATTAATCCGCAACGATCCCGGTTTGGGTCGGCATTGTCTGCAGCCGGAGCAGGTTGTTTTTTTCGCCAATAAGTACTGGGTATAAAAGTATTACTTGGGATTCCACGTTTGAGTCTGATAAAAGCGACTACCATTTCTAACGCTTTTGTTAAATCAATGCCGGTAGTCCATTTGTAAGGGCGGGCTATTTTGGATGCAATTTTAACGGTTCGATCGTCTACAAAATGAAGTTTTGTCGATGGGATGCGACGTAATGCTTTTTTAAGTTTTTTGCGTGCAACGGACACTTCTGCGCGTGTTCCATATAAGGCCCCGGAGGCGTTCCATCCACCGACATTTCTTTCCTTACTTACTTTAGCTAGCCAATCTCTTGGTAGTGGTGT
>NZ_JBFIIH010000244.1:0-2540 GCF_041601355.1 Neptunomonas sp. | reverse complement strand
TTTGCCCATCACAGCAAAGGTTGCTTTGAAAAAAGCTATTTGAGGGGACACGCCACCTGTCAGCAGATTCACAATAGCCTTGCTGACTAATCCACCGATTACCCCACCAAAAACTAATCCCCAAAAACCACCACTCATCAAACCGATTAAGGCACCGACGATCACTCCACCCCGGTACTTCAACAATGAAGCCGCTATATTTTGCCCTGTTGCCTGCGCATCAATTGCCATCTTGTTTTTTCTCTTGTATGACTTGTTTTTGTTCTTGTATTAATTGTTCAGCCTGCTTCAAACGGCCATGGGTACCGACATCAATCCAAGCACCCGTATATATCATTCCGCTAACATCCCCTGAAGATATCGCTCTTTTCAATAGCGGTCCCAACGCAAAGGCAGAGTCATCACAACCGGCAAACAGCGCAGGATTTAACACACTGATCCCTGAAAAAGTCAGCTTATCAGCCCGCAAAGACAGTGTACCGTCAGATAGACATGAAAAATCTCCATCAGGATGATGTTCCGGATTGGCTACCAGCACCAAATGAGCAACAGCAGGATTAATATCGGATAGTACAGAAAAATCAAAGTCAGTCATAATATCGCCATTAATAACCAAAAACGGCTCACCTCTTTCAGAAAGACGATTCAGCACGCGAAAAACACCGCCTCCCGTCTCTAAAGGCTCTTCTTCTGGCGAATATGTGATTGAAACACCCCACTGAGATCCATCACCCAGAGCCGCTTCAATCTGCTCACCTAACCAAGCGTGATTAATGATAATCTCTGTAAAACCCGCTTTAGCCAGGTTTTCAATATGATAGACAATCAAAGGTTTACCACTCACCAGGATCAGTGGTTTTGGTGTAGTCAAGGTTAATGGGCGTAAGCGCGTACCTAACCCTGCGGCTAATATCATTACTTTCATTGCGTTACTTCAGCAAAAGCCACTGCATCACGCATAGCGGGCAGGACTTTTTCATTGATTAACACGTTAAACTGTTCCAATTCAGGATACTTAGCAGAGATCTGATTCACATACTGCAAGGTTCTGGGAATATCCTGCAAATAACTATGCTTATCATCGCGAATACTTAATCGCGCAAAAATCCCTATGGCTTTTAAATGCCTTTGCATCCCCATCAAATCAAACCAGCGCTCGAAACGCTCAACGCTTACCTCTGCCAACAATGGGTTTTTCCTAACAAGTTCGGATCGAAAACAACCAACCCACTTATAAACCTGCTCATCCGGCCAACTGATATAACAATCCCGTAGCAACGACACCAGATCATAGGTTATCGGGCCTTTTACCGCATCCTGAAAATCGATCACACCGGGCGTATGCCCAGGTGTGATCATCAGGTTACGTGAATGATAGTCCCGATGAACACATACTGCGGGTTGCTCCAACGCACTCCCCTCTAATAAAGAAAATGCAGTATTAATGCTTTCTTGATCTTTTGAATCCAGGTCAATACTAAGCAAAGACACCAGGAACCAATCCTTAAACAAAGCCATTTCACGCTGTAACAAAATGCTGTCATATAAAGGAAGGGATTCAACACCACAGCACTGAATTTTATAAAGCTCGGCCATGGCAAGTTTATACAAGCGATCAACACTTTTTCCCTTCAGCGCCGGCAATAACAACTGATCACCAAAATCAGACAACAACATGAAACCCTGATCAAGGTCGACACTAATCACTTGCGGCACATGAACTCCCTGATCAAACCATGACCGGGCGATCGTTACAAATGTCTGACTATTTTCTTTTTCAGGCGGCGCATCCACAGCAATCCATGACTGACACTCTGTTTTTACGCGAAAATAGCGTCTGAAACTCGCATCACCGGAAACCGGCACTAATTCCCAGCCTTTTTCGATATCTATGACCCGAGCAGCCTGTAATTCTTCGATCCAACCTAATAAAGTAGATAAGCGTTGCCCCATTCTGCTGTTTCCCCTAGCGCATCATCGTTTGAATGTTTATTATTCCAGACTTTGCCAGTTACACAAATGAATATAGAGTCGAGCCTATTCACACTGCTAACTACACTGGCCAATTATCCGCTACTGGAAATCCTGGAATGTCATTTCTAAAACACACGTCCCACAGATTAACTGCCGCCATCGCCACCGCTTTACTTGTGCAGTACCAACCCGCATTCGCCAATCAAAATAGCTGGAACTGCCAACAGGTCGATAATAAATGGGACTGTTCTGGCGAACTAAGCTTGGATGAACACAGCTCTGCTGATTTCAGCTCGACAACTAAAGCAGCAGCAGAAGCGGAACATACTGGCAGTGATAACTCAGCGGAACAAATCGAGAGGCTAACACAATCTGCTGGCACGGATGCAGAAACAATAAAACAGACGCAGAAAAGTGTTTCTTCTACATCGCCTATTGCCGGGACCACGACTCAAACTGAAACCTCAACTGAAGCCCTTGCTGAGCCGCTTACAAAAGCGTCACATACAGAAGCGCCATTTATAGAAGCACCATTTATAGAAACTTTATCTATAGAAGCTCCATCT
>NZ_JBFIIH010000243.1:0-2568 GCF_041601355.1 Neptunomonas sp. | reverse complement strand
CGCCATGAAATTTACGGAATTGTACGAAGCACGTATCGCTATCGAATCGCATGCGGCTGCCAGAGCGTTACCTTATATTGATAAGGCCCGCTTCATGCAACTGCGTAGTCTTGATCAATTAATTAACATAGCCCAGGAAGAAAACAATCTTGAGCAGATCAGCATACTCAACCAGAATTTCCACCGCTTGTTGTATACCGCCAACCCGCATCAGGTAACACTACCTCTGATTGAAAGCCTGTGGTTACAGTTAGGGCCATTCATGCGATTAGCCACCAGTAAACTGGAAGAACATTACCTGATTGACCGGCATAATGAAGCCATGACTGCCATCGAAAATCAGGATGCATTCGCCCTGCAGCTTGCCATCACGGCAGATATTCGAGAAGGGATCGCCTTTGCCGGCACCCCCGAGCTTTTACACCGTTTTATCGAGCAATCGCACATGGCCGCCGACTAAAGCACCCTTGCCCCTTTCCATTTTATAACCAGCATACCCAGATCAAAAAAGTGCCCGCAAGCGCGTCTGGCAAAGTCTTTACGCGCTTTTCAGTTAGCTTTTTTATTGACTTTTAAATTTTGTGATCACAAAATAACAAACAGTCACGCAACAAACGCCGATTAAGACATCCCATTTTTATGATCACATTTAACGCGATCAATGTGATCCCTTATTACGCTTTCAACTGCGGGTGAAAGTATTCCGGAGAGCAAGATGCACACCGATAAAGAAAATTATTCATCAATCACAACAGAGATTCAGGCTTTTGATGCTGAGCACCATTTACACCCGTTCACGAATACCGGTGCCCTCAACAAAAAAGGTGCGCGTATTATTACCAAGGGAGATGGTGTCTATATCTGGGACAGCGAAGGCAATAAAATTCTCGACGGCATGGCAGGTCTATGGTGCGTCAACATGGGCTATGGACGTAAAGAGCTGACAGAAGCGGCGACCAAGCAGATGACAGAACTGCCCTTCTACAACACCTTTTTCCAGACAACACATACACCCGTTGCTGAACTTGCCAAAGAGATCGCCAGCATTACTCCGGGCGACCTTAATCACATCTTTTTTGCGAACTCAGGTTCTGAGGCGATCGACACCATCATTCGCATGGTGCGCCACTACTGGGTCATTAAGGGCAAACCTGA
This sequence comes from Neptunomonas sp., assembly GCF_041601355.1. GTDB lineage: Bacteria > Pseudomonadota > Gammaproteobacteria > Pseudomonadales > Balneatricaceae > Neptunomonas. Next base: position 1,413 of record NZ_JBFIIH010000243.1, on the reverse strand, counting down.
CAAAAACATCCTGATTAGCCGCGAAAACGCCTATCACGGCAGCACCGTCGGCGGAACCAGCCTTGGCGGCATGACAGGCATGCACAAACAGGGTGCTCCTTTGCTACCTAATATTGAGCGTATTCGCCAGCCTTACTGGTACGGTGAAGGCGCTGACATGACAGAAGAAGCGTTCGGCATCGCCTGCGCACAGGCACTCGAGGAAAAAATTCTGGCGGTGGGCCCCGACAATGTTGCCGCCTTTATCGGCGAGCCGATTCAAGGTGCTGGCGGCGTTATTGTTCCACCGGCAAACTACTGGGCTGAGATTCAAAAGATCTGTAATAAATACGATATTCTACTGGCTGCTGACGAAGTCATCTGCGGTTTCGGCCGCACAGGCAGCTGGTTTGGTAGCGAAACGTTAGGTATCAAGCCGGACATTATATCGATGGCTAAAGGCTTATCGTCTGGGTATTTGCCCATCTCAGCCGTTGCTGTGGGCAATCGTATAGCGAATACTTTTATTGAGCATAATGACGACTTCTACCACGGCTTCACTTACTCGGGCCATCCCGTCGCGGCGGCGGTTGCACTGGCCAACATCCGCCTGATGAAAGCAGAAAACATTGTCGAATATGTCACTAAAGATATCGGTCCTTATTTTCAGAAGAAGTTACGCGAAGCACTCGCAGACCATCCGCTGGTAGGCCATATTGAAGGGGTTGGATTAATCGCGGGGATTGCTCTGGTAAAAAACAAGGACACCAAAGAGTTCTTCCCGGGCAATCTGGATATCGGCATGATCTGTCGTGATCATTGCTTTAACAACGGCCTGATTATGCGTGCCGTGGGTAGCCGTATGGTTGCTTCACCGCCACTGATTATCAGTCACGCTGAAGTGGATGAGCTGTGCGAAAAAGCGCGTCTTTGCTTTGATCTGACACTGCAATCCGTTAGCTAGCGAAACAAGGACTAGTAAATAACAGCACTGTTAAGGTGCTGTTATTTATGCTTTTATAGTGTTCTGTTATAGATAGTTATATACGCTTTTACTTATGCTATTACTTATTTTTCGACTATCTCTTTCTTCCTTAAGTAACCTGCTACTTTTATTGTATTACAGGCCTCTATTACCCAAAAGAACCAAGGAAAAATCGAGCTTATGAATTATAAATCCAGCTTAGACGGCACCTCGGTTAACTGGCAAAAAGACCTTGCTTACGTTATCGACCATATACGCTTACGTAATTTCCCTAAAGCATTAGCGGACCTGCTGGCAACACAATGCAATGTCAGCTCTATCCTGATGGTCACTTACAAAAAGTCGTTTAAACCTATCATTCTGCACCCGACAGACCCTGCTGAACAAAGCCCGACATTACGCACCTATATCAATCAGGCCTATGTTCTGGACCCGCTTTTTAATGCGAT
>NZ_JBFIIH010000242.1:0-2584 GCF_041601355.1 Neptunomonas sp. | reverse complement strand
TTTGCTCTTCGTTCACATAATAAATGGCCGAACGATACGACATCCCCTGATCATTCCCCTGCCGGTTAGGCGTTGTAGGGTCATGAATCTGGAAAAATAATTCCAGAATACCACGGTAAGAGATCTGCTCAGGGTCGAATAGAATCTCAATACCCTCCGCGTGCGTCCCATGATTACGATACGTCGCATTGGGCACATCACCACCGGTATAACCGACCCGCGTCGCCATAACACCCGGCAACTTTCGAATCAGATCCTGCATACCCCAAAAACAACCTCCTGCCAGCACCGCGCGTTGTTGTGTAATGAGTTGGCTTGTGTCTTCTGTCATGTGTGCGTCCCCGCTTGAAAGTGTCTTGTTGTAAAGGCTTGTATTAATGGCTTGTTACCTAACGGTATGATGCTTCGACGCTAAAGTAGGGCCAGCAGTTCCGTTATATAACCGCTGTTTTCAAACAGAGGTTTTCAAACTCAGGCAGAGTTTTACTCTTTATCAAAGCAATCAACAACAATTGCGCCCATCGAGGCAGGCATAGTGATAACAATGATGACAAATAAAGATACTCACACTTCCTGTGGATAAGTGTGTCTATTTCAACTGAACATCTCGTCTAAAGCCCAGCATAGCAGCGATTCAGCCACTGCTTATTTTTCACTCAGAAAAGTATACAAAGCGACTCTGAGCGCATAGATACAATCCCCCGGCGCTTTGCGGATATGATAATCTGGCTATTTCCTACTCGCTGCTCCGCTATTTTGAAGTGGTATTTCCTTATGACGACCGAACCGAAAGAGCTACCCATGTCTTTGAAAAACCGGATACTCCAGGACATAAAATCCTTACTCGTTATGAATAAGACCGCCCGTCCCTGGCATCTGCCGCTACTATCCTGTTTCTGCGTGGGCATACCGGCGTTAATAGGGGCATTACTAGGACATTTTGATTACGGTGTGCTTGGTAGCATGGGAGCCTTAGTGGTTGTCTACCTCCCACAAACCAGTATTACTCACCGCATGCTGACGCTTGTTGTGTGTTCTTTTGGATTTTCGGTATGTTTTGCATTGGGAGTCAGCACCAGCTTCAACCCGTTTCTCTCTGCGTTTACTTTAACCTGTATCGCCATGCTGGTAACGGTGATTGTTCGATATTATGCCCTACCGCCGCCGGGCAATATGTTTTTTATCATGATCGCTTCGTTAGCCACCATCATGCCCTTTGATCTGGCACTGCTTCCGATGCGAGTCGGGATCATTGTGCTGGGGGGCATGCTTTCGTGCCTGTTAGCTTTTTTTTACAGCGTCTATACCGTACAAAAAACCCCGATCACAGATGTCATCCCTCAAGGCGACCCGAACATAATCGCGATTATGCTGGAGTCTGCCGTCATCGCCTGCTTTATAGGGCTGTCTTATCTCGTTGCGTTACTAATTGGCCTGGAAAACCCCTACTGGGTGCCCATCTCCTGCACGGCCATTCTGCAGGGAGCAACCTTCAGACAGGTTTGGCACCGACAGATTCACCGCATTATCGGCACCGCAATAGGCTTAGTCGTGGCGGCGCTTATTTTTTCACTGCCAATCAATCAATGGGAGCTGGCACTATGGATTTTTGTGCTGCAATTTTTTATCGAACTCCTGATCGTCAGAAATTACGGCCTGGCTGTTATTTTTATCACACCCTTGACAATCATTATGGCGGGTGCGGCGATGGAAGATATGCTTTCTGAACGTTTAGTTTATTTCCGCTTAGTTGATATTACGCTGGGCAGTCTGATTGGCTTTATGGGGGGCTGGGTTATCCATCACCCTCACTTTTTCAAAAAAATTGAAGCCAGAATCAGGCATACGCGCTCCTCTGCGGCCGAATGAAACAGGCAGAGAAATGACCATATTTCAAAGAAAAGTTCGCTGATCTGAGTGTGGCAGGCCAGCGGATCAAATATGACAGTATGTGTAGCAGCTATTCAGCAACTGGCTTTGTCTGAGCTGTTTTGTCCTGAGAACTTTCATCCTGAGCTATTTTTTCATGAGCTCTTTTTTCCCGAACACTGCTGACTTTATCTTCCATGGTTTGCATACGGTCTGTGCGCGTTCCCAGCTTCATATGGCTGATAATACGCACGGCGCCAGCTTCGTGAAGATCTTCATGGCAACGCTTCACCGCCGCCATCACATCATCCCATTCGCCTTCTACGTTGGTGCCGTAGCCATGCATGCTGTGGGTCAGCCCTGCTTCTTCAAAAATCTTCTGGCACATAGCCACATAAGGTGAAATGGAGACACCTACGCCGCTGGGCGATACCATGATATCCATTAGTACGTACATACGTTACTCCTTACCAGCGGTGGCGGCTGTGCTGGCTACTCATGTTGACTATTAAGGCTCAGCGCCATGGCTTCTGCGATTTTAATACCATCGATTGCTGCTGACATGATACCACCGGCATAACCTGCACCTTCACCCGCCGGAAACAGACCATGAGTATTGATACTCTGGAAATCTTTGCCGCGTTTGATGCAGATAGGCGCAGAGGTGCGGGTTTCGACTCCGGTCAGCAGCGCATCTTCCAGTGCAAAGCCTTTT
>NZ_JBFIIH010000241.1:0-2647 GCF_041601355.1 Neptunomonas sp. | reverse complement strand
TATTCGACCCTGAGCAGATCTCTTACCGTGGTATTCTGGAATTATTTTTCCAGATTCATGACCCTACAACGCCTAACCGGCAGGGGAATGATCAGGGGATGTCGTATCGTTCGGCCATTTATTATGTGAACGAAGAGCAAAAACAGGTTGCTGAGGATACGATTGCCGATGTTAATGCTTCAGGCTTATGGCCTGGGTTAGTAGTGACTGAGTTGGAGCCGGTAGGTGATTTCTGGGAAGCCGAGCCTGAACATCAGGATTATCTTGAGCATTTTCCTGGTGGTTATACCTGTCACTTTCCGCGACCGGACTGGGTGCTGCCAAAGTCTTCTGCTTAAAAATTAAACAAGGGTGTAGTATTTCAATAAGCACCGATGTTATGATTTGTTAAATTGTAAGACAAATAGGAGTTTGTGATGTTTAAAGCACTGGTTCTGGATCAAGTAGACGGTAAAACGATCGCTGAAATTAAAACGTTGGATGTCAGTGATCTGCCTGAAGAAGATGTATTAGTCGATGTAGATTACTCATCGATTAATTTTAAAGACGGCTTGGCCATTACCGGAACGGGTAAAATTGTCAGCAGATTCCCGATGGTTCCGGGTATCGATCTGGTCGGTACCGTGGCCGAAAGCAGCAGCGATGCTTATAAAGCCGGTGATAAGGTTGTCTTAACCGGTTGGAGTGTTGGTGAGCGTTTCTGGGGTGGATTGTCGCAGAAAGCGCGTCTGAAATCAGAATGGCTGGTGCCGCTGCCAACCGGTATGTCGCCTGAAGTGTCGATGTCTATTGGTACCGCTGGTCTTACCGCCATGTTGTGTGTGATGGCGCTGGAAGAGGGTGGCGTTACTCCGGATAAAGGCCCTGTGGTTGTGTCAGGTGCGGCCGGCGGTGTTGGTTCTGTTGCCGTGGCTATTCTGGCAAAACTGGGTTACGAAGTGGCAGCGATTACTGGCCGTGCAGAAACTGAACCTTATCTGCGTGGTTTAGGTGCGACGACTATTTTAACGCGTGAAGAGATGAGCGAAAAAGCTCGCCCACTGGAGCGCCAACGTTGGGCTGGTGGTATCGATACGGTCGGTGATGCCATGCTGGCGCGGATTTTGGCAGAAGCAGATTATAATGCAACAGTTGCGGCTTGTGGTTTGGCTGGCGGCTTTAAACTGCCAACTACCGTGATGCCATTTATTTTGCGTAATGTGCGTTTGCAGGGTGTCGATTCGGTCATGTGTCCTGTTGAGCGCAGAATAAAGGCGTGGAACCGTTTACAAACAGATCTGCCTGCCGCCGCCTTGGGCGAAATCAGTCAGGTTATCAGTTTAGAACAGGTTCCTGAATATGCTTCAAAAATTGTTAACGGTCAGGTTCAGGGCAGAACTATCGTAGATTTAAATAAGTAATGATCTGAGCAAGCTTTCTTTCAAAGGTCTCAGAAAGAACTTTGCGTCATTTCAGCGTTAATCTAAAGCCGCCTGTCGTTATCTTCTTGTTTCGTCATAACAAAGATTAACGGCAGGCGGCTTTGTCCGTTATGATGGCGCTATTATCCATATCAGGACACGCCATCGTGTTGTATCCGCTTACTTTTATTCTGTTATTTTGCTTCTCGTTCACAGCGTATGCGGTGTCGGTGGTGGATGATACTGGGAATAATGTCATTCTTGAGCAGCCTGCGCAGCGTATTGTGACATTGGCCCCTCACTTAACCGAGCTGTTGTTTTCATTGGAAGCCGGGGAGCGGATTATCGCTACGGTTGATTATAGCGATTACCCGGCAGCGGCTTTGTCGATCCCGCGCATTGGCGGGGCAGAAGATATTAGCGCTGAGGTGATACTGGCATTGCAGCCGGATCTGGTGGTTGCCTGGGATAAAGGCAGTCCGGCCGAGGTTCTGGCGCTGCTGGAGTCTTTGGATGTTGTGGTGTATCGGGCTTCTAGCCAGGCGATTATCGGGGTTGCGAAGACCTTGCTTGATCTGGCCGTGCTAACAGAAAAAACACCCATAGCCACACCGCTGGTGGAGCAGTTTAAGGATGATGTAGCAAAGTTAAAAAACCGGTATCAGGGTAAAGCGCCGGTCAGTGTTTTTTATCAGTTGTGGAGTGAACCTTTGATGACGGCCAATAAGCAGCAGATGATCAATGAGATGATCACTCTCTGTGGAGGTTCTAATCTGTTCTCTGAGCAGCTTGAAGTCGTACCCCAAACCAATGTTGAAAGTATTTTAGTGCTTAATCCCGATGTTATTTTAGCGCCAGAACAAGGTACGCCGCCAGACTGGCGACAGCGTTGGCAGGCATGGCCGGAGATTACAGCAGTCAAAGGGCAGCATCTTTATTCGCTTAATGCGGACTTGATAAACCGCCCGACACTGCGCAGCGTTGAAGGGCTGGCACAGGTGTGCCAGTTATTAGATAGGGTGCGTGCAGACCAGGTGCGCTCAGATGAGCGTTAAATTCGCAGAATAGTTTCAGAGCAGTGCTAATAAGCTGTTTAATATTTTTTAGCTCGTCGCGTCAGGATTTTTTCCTTGGTTTCCAATAGATCTCGGTGCTACCCGCTCTGCGCGCCAACGTGCGGGCACAGACAAACAGCAGATCTGATAAGCGATTCAGGTACATCGCGCCCATCGGGTTTTGCTTTTCTG
>NZ_JBFIIH010000240.1:0-2654 GCF_041601355.1 Neptunomonas sp. | reverse complement strand
TGGTGGAGCCTAGCGGGATCGAACCGCTGACCTGTTCGCTGCCAGCGAACCGCTCTCCCAGCTGAGCTAAGGCCCCATCTTTAAGCACACTTGGAGGGATAAAATAAGTGTGCCTTGAAACGACGCGTATCATCCCATATTTCAGATTAATGTCAAACATATTTTTAGGCTTTATCTAAGAGATTCAACCCATTGGCACCCTTAACCTCAACAGGAAACAGCAAAACGTAACATCAACATACAACCCAACGCTGACTGAACCCCATTCAGGACCTTTAGCTTTCGACTTTTTTCTGATTCAGTCCCTATATCACCTATTTATTATGTAAGGTCGTGACCTATGCGCTGTATTTAGGCAAGATGAAATAATAACCTGATAAAAAGATCAGACAAAAGGGCTCTGCAATGATTGCTGTTAAAAGAGTAGTTCTGGATGTTTTAAAGCCTCACCACCCTAATGCGCTTGAGTTTTGCCAGGCATTAAGCGCCGCTATTGAAGGTAGCACGGTTAGAGTGGCCGTTATTGCTGTCGACGAAAAAACTGAATCACTGGAAGTATCCGTTGAAGCAGCGCTGATTGATTTTGATCTCCTTCAGGAAGTGATTAATAAAATGGGGGGTGCGTTGCATAGCATTGATGAGGTCGAAGTTAAAAACGAGCCAAGTACCTGACGCTTATGAATATTCTAAGGAAAGCTGAGTTTCTGTTGAAGATTACCCGCTCTCAGGGGATTGCACGGCGATATTTTGTTGTTAATGGTTTTGATGGCGCGTTAACCATGCTCGGGTTGATTCTCGGCTTCCAGTTCAGCTCTTCTGCCCCACTTAGCGTTACTATTAACGCCTGTATGGGCGCGGCAATCGCCTTAGGTGTGAGTGGTGTCAGCAGCGCCTATATTAGTGAAGTCGCTGAAAAGCGGCGAGCTCTTCTCCAATTGGAAGAGGCCATGTTAATAGATATGCAGGATTCGGCTCATTCTGAAGCAGCCCGCTGGGTACCGATAATGATTGCGCTGGTGAATGGTTCTGCTCCGCTATTAATTTCGTTAGTGATCCTCAGCCCTATGCTATTAACCCAAGCGGGGATTGCGTTCCCGGTTTCACCTCTGTTTTTAGCCATTATTTTAGCCTTGATTATTGTTTTCCTGCTGGGTGTTTTTCTCGGTCGGATCTCTGGTATATCCTGGCTGCGCAGTGGTTTACAAACCCTGTGTATTGCTATCACGACGGCCCTTCTCATCTTCCTCTTTACAGGCGAGTAGCCGTGCGCACCTTAGAATACTGCAATAAAACATCGGCTGAAACACTCCAATTACTCGAAGCGCAAACCCGCGGATTAAGCAGCGAGCAAGCAAATTGATGCTGCAGATATAAAAAAGGCCTGCGAGCGCAGACCTTTTATTTAACTATCGCTTAATTACCATACACCGATAAAATATTTACTCGATACCGGCAGCAATATCGCGGAACTCTTTTTCCCAGCGCTTCGCTTCTTTCTTCGATGGGCCACCCAGCAGATTGACGGCATGACGCAAACGCGCACGGCTCATATCCGGACCAAGAATCGACATGGAGTCCATCACGGATACGGTCTGATTAGTACCTGCAATCGCAATAAACAATGGGAACAAGAAGTCACGTAGCTTGTAACCCATCTGCTCTGCCAGCTGCTTTAGCTGTGCGAAAAGATGATCTTTATCCCAGTTGTTTTCGGTATCCAGGAACCAGACACTGAATTGCAATATACGCTTAGCATCGTCCAGCGTAACGCTTTTGTGCTCAAAGTCTGATTCTTTAATCGGTAACATACCCGATAAGAAGAAGCCGGCCAGCGGTGCAACATCAGAGAACTTTTCAACACGCTGCTGTATCAGTGGTACGATCTGCATCAGGTACTCAGGGTTGAGTGCCCATTCTTGAAACTTGGCAGCAAATTGCGCGTGCGTGAGATCTTCACGCAGCCATACACCATTCAACCAGCTGAGTTTTTCCTGATCAAAAACGGGGCCACCTAATGAAACCCGGGTAATATCGAAGTGAGAGAACATCTCATTACGGCTGAATTTTTCACGCTCATCCGGCATCGACCAACCCATACGACCCAGATAGTTAAGCAGGGCTTCAGCCATAAAGCCCATACGTTGATAATACAAAATACTGGTCGGGTTCTTACGCTTAGACAGTTTGGATTTGTCCGGGTTACGCAACAAAGGCATGTGGCAGAGTACCGGCATGTCCCAGCCGAAGTACTGGTACAGTAACTTGTGTTTAGGCGCTGAGTTGATCCACTCCTCACCCCGGATAACATGCGTGATCTCCATCAGGTGATCATCAACTACGTTAGCCAGATGATAGGTCGGCATACCATCGGATTTAAGCAGGATCTGCGCATCGACCATACCCCACTCCAGTTCGATAGGGCCACGCAGCAGGTCATCCACGACACAAACGCCCTCACCTTCAGGCACGACCATACGGATAACAAACGGGGCACCGGCTGCTTTGCGTTTTTCTACTTCTTCAGCGGGTAAAGCCAAGTCACTTTGCTTGAGTGCTGTATGTCCACCCGCCGCCCGACGTGCATCGCGCAATAGATCCAGCTCTTCAGAGGTGCGGTAGCAATGGAACGCATGACCTTTCTCAACCAGATCATG
>NZ_JBFIIH010000239.1:0-2682 GCF_041601355.1 Neptunomonas sp. | reverse complement strand
CTTGCCCAGAGATGTGGTTAAGGCAACAGCCCGCTACCAGATTACTGGTTTAGCAGCGGTTCCCCCATTATGGAATCAACTGGCTGAGCTGGAATGGCCAATTGAAGCGAAACAATCGCTGCGTTATCTGACTAACAGCGGCGGTGCTATGCCCGTTGCAACCACACAAAAATTAACGGCATCACTGCCAACCACCGACTTTTACCTGATGTACGGGTTAACCGAAGCATTTCGTTCTACTTACCTGCCACCCGATCAGGTATCGATACGGCCAGAGTCGATGGGCAAGGCTATCCCAAATGCGGAGATCCTGGTACTCAGAGAAGATGGCAGCGAATGTGCGCCGGGCGAACCGGGCGAGTTAGTGCATCGTGGCTCTTTGGTCGCCATGGGCTATTGGAATGATCCGGCAAAAACAGCAGAACGCTTTAAAGCCATTCCCGGGCGTCATCCAGAACTGCCTTTAACCGAGATTGCCGTATGGTCGGGTGATCAGGTACGCAAAGATGAAGAAGGTTATCTGTACTTTATCAGCCGCAAAGACGAGATGATAAAAACCTCTGGTTATCGTGTCAGCCCTACAGAAGTAGAAGAGGTACTGTATAGTTCAGGGTTGATAAAAGAGGTAGCCGCGCTCGGCATTGCGCATCCCTTATTAGGCCAGGCCATTTTACTGGTCGCGGTTCAAAACGAAACCATCACCGATAAAGATCTGCTTATGCACTGCCAGAAACAGTTACCCAACTTTATGTTACCTAAAAAAATTCTGTTTGTAGACTCATTGCCGCGCAACCAGAACGGCAAAATTGACCGTAAAAGCCTTTCCACTGTACATAAAGACATCTTCCAGGAGACAGCGTCTTGAAAAAAGAAGCCCCTAAACATGCCCATATGGATTGGTTTCCGGTCATTGATAACTGCCTGCACGCTGGCGGACAGTCTATTACTCGCTTAGCCGCCCGCGTAGGCCAGACACCCTTTTACGTTTACGATCGCAGCATAATGACGCAAAAAGTCGAGCTACTACGCGAAGTGCTACCTCAGGGGTTACATCTACACTATGCAATGAAAGCCAACCCAATGCCTGCCGTAGTACAGCATCTATCTCAACTGACGGATGGTATTGATGTCGCCTCTGTCGCAGAGATGCAGGTAGCGCTGAACACCGGTATCGATCCACTGACGATAAGTTTTGCCGGCCCGGGTAAAAATGATGCAGAGCTAAGATCAGCCATTGCAGCCGGCATCATTATCAACATGGAATCTGAAGGCGAGATGGAGCGTATAGCGCAAATCGGTGAATCACTGGATATCCTTCCACACGTCGCAATTCGTGTTAATCCTGATTTCGAATTAAAAACATCGGGCATGAAGATGGGCGGCGGGCCAAAACCCTTTGGTGTAGATGCCGAACGCGTTCCAGAGATGCTAAAGCGCTGTGGCGAGTTAAACCTGAATTTCAAAGGATTTCATATCTTCAGCGGTTCACAAAATCTGCGTCCTGAAGCCATTATAGAAGCCCAGACAAAAACCTTTGCGTTAGCCTATCGGCTAGCAGAGTTTGCGCCACAACCCATTACCTGGCTGAATATTGGCGGAGGCCTGGGGATACCTTACTTTCCCGGTGAAGAAATACTGCCGCTAGATGCAATTGCCGACAACCTGAAGCCGTTAATAATTGAAGCACAGGCACGCCTGCCTGAAGCCGAAATTGTGATGGAGTTAGGTCGCTACTTTGTCGGAGAAGCCGGGATTTACGTCTCTGAAGTGGTCGAATGTAAAGAATCACGCGGCGAAAAGTTCGCCATTACCAATGGCGGCCTGCATCATCATCTTTCAGCCTCTGGCAACTTCGGACAAATCATTCGAAAGAACTACCCTGTATGCGTGGCCAACCATGTAAATAGCGATACCAAAGAAAAAGTCAGTGTAGTCGGGCCATTATGCACACCGCTGGATATCATTGCCGATAAAATGCAGCTACCAGAGATCCAGATCGGCGACTTGATAGCCGTTTTTCAATCCGGAGCCTATGGATTTACCGCCAGCCCGAGGGATTTTTTAAGTCACCCTCATCCGTTGGAAATATTGGTTTAACTTCAATTATTGTCTATCTTTACATTAAAGCGCTTCAGTAGCGCTTTTTCATTTACAAGACGCTCCGATACATTATCAGGACTCAGTTCAAACTCGGCGTTCCTGGTCATAACATGTTCAATAATAACGTCGCCAAGTTCCTCACGATAATGCGAAGGCTCCCAGTACCATGCCATAAAGACTCCGCGTTCTGTTGGTACAGCCTCAATGCTATACCTATTAAAACCGCTGAAGTCCAAAAGCCGATTTTTCGAAAAGTACCCAACCTCTGATAGCTGTTTTACCAACTCCTTTTTCCATTCCAGATACAAGTCAAAGTGCCCGCTGCTCTCTAAAATATGCAGATACTCTTGGTGATAAGGGCTGATAAACAGATCCAGCTGAATACCTTTCTTTTCTAGCTCTTTGAATAACAAAAACAAAGTATTAAAACCAGTTGATACGCCTGTTGAATCATAAAGCACGAAATCTTGCCCTGTAAGCCACTTACGTAAACTTTGTTCTTTCTCCTCAAAGAGAGCCAAAATACCTTCATTATTAACTATGGGTATAAATCCATCCGCTTGATTGAATCCATCAAGCCTT
>NZ_JBFIIH010000238.1:0-2783 GCF_041601355.1 Neptunomonas sp. | reverse complement strand
GGATGGGCAAGCGATGATCAAAACCGTGGAAATGCAGCAATCAGGTAAATTACGTACCAGTACAAATAATAAAAAATGGTATAGGTTTACATCATCTCAAGTGATTTCACCATTTTTAACCGGCTTTGTCTGGGATGCAAAGACTCTTTAAATCCATCATAAGACTTATAAAATTCAACGCTGTAGGCACCAAGACCCCAACCTTTATCAGATCTTCTAATGCTTACACCTAAAGCATGGTGTATTACTTGCTGACCACAACATATGCCAAGCAACCCTTTTTCTGCATGAAATTCACTTCTTATAAATACCGACAAATAACTAATCCAAGGCAATTCATCATTTACGCTAGAAGGACTTCCATCTGCAATGTAAACATCACACTCGTCAGCGGATGAAGGTAGTTCTTTTTTACTGTGAAGATTCCCTACTTCAATATTGACGACAGAAGCGAATTTGAATTTGGAGTCTAGACAGTTGGCATAATCTTCAAAGCGATTTGTTAGTGGCAAAGAAATATCATCACATACATGCAAGCTAATATTCATATTTACACTTAATCCAATGATTTTTGAAAGATGCAAAAAAGTCTACGAGACTACTCGTAGACTTGATGATTTTTAAATTGTTTGAAATAACATTCCGCCTACGATCGCAGTTAGTATAATTATGGACACGAATGCGACGACAGCTTTAGGTTTTAATACAGATGAGACTAATGCTATCTCAGGCAGGCTTGCTCCCGTGCCGCCAATGATCAGAGCCATGGCAGGTCCAAGTCCCATGCCTTTTAAGATCAGCACCTGTAGCAATGGGATAGCCATCTCAATCCGCAAGTAAAGAGGAACACCAATAATAGCCGCGATGAGAATAGCGCTAAAGTTATCTCCACCCAGATACTTTTCAATAAACTCGGCGGGTAAATAAGCTGCCGAGATACCGCTGATGAGGGCTCCTATTAATACGTAGGGAACAATCTTTTTAAACAATGCCAAGGCAAAACGTAGGGCATTTATTACCTTGGATGGTTCAATGCTATTTAATGCTACAGCTGCACTAGATTCGCACCCCATATTAATAGTGCCGCAGGAATCCATGTATTCAATTGTACTTTCAGTTTGACTCATTACAGGTACAAGTGAAGAACATGATGAACTTGATGAAGCGCTACAACTAGGTTGGACTTTTCTGTTATCTATCTCGTCTCCACGCTTAATTTCGTTTCTCCAAGGGGTTTTAGTAATAACCCATCCACCAATTACCGCAGCAGAGAAAGTTAGAGCTAGGTATATCGATGTTACTTGTAAGCCAAATACTGAATATATCATTGCTAAGACAATGAAATTACATAAAGGCGCAGATATTAAAAAGCTTAAAACAGTACCGAGGGAAACCCCCATTGTTGCCATTCCCATGGAAACAGGTACTACAGACGCGCTGCAGAATGGCGTTAGCATTCCAAAGGACGCGCCTAGTAAGGGCCCCCACTTTTCATGCTTAGTTAATTTTTTTTGTAGTTTCTCCTGTGGAATGTACTCCCGCATAAATCCAGTCAGAATTGATACCACTGCTATAACAATAACTAGTGCGCCACCGACATGAATAAACTCATTCAGAGCGACTGTAAGTTGATCAGTATTCAAAACACCACCTCGTATTTGTGTAAACTCAATGAAGGCCGCATTGTATACACATAAGCACAAACGTGCAAGTATGCTTGTAAAGTTGTGTTAAGAATGGCATAGTTAACTTGGCTACTGATGTGCAGGAGGCTGCATCGTGATCATGCGCTTAGAGATGATTCAAATCACTTAAAAAGTTTGAGTCTAACTTCGCCACAAGTCATTTCGCTTGCTGATAGAGTTGGCTGTTTAGATAAGTTGGCGTAGTGATGAGGCATCTATGATGTCTCGTTGGGTGGTTCAGGTATCGTTTTTAACATGGTACTGGCCGTTGGTTTTAACAACAATTAGAGATATATGACAAATGGATGATCTATATATTGATGCGTTAAAGGCGCTATCGGATCCCAATAGATTGCGCTTATTTTGGCTGCTGGTTCATGTAGATCAACGTGTAACCGTTGCTGAGGCCATGGACGTTACTCAAGATACGCAATACAACGTCTCTAGAAACTTAAAGATGTTGTTCAAAGCGGGTTTGCTAACGCAAGAAAAACAGGGGAAATGGGTACTTTATACTTTAGCCGATCAAAAGCTTACTCATTGTAAATTGCTTGTTGATTCGGTGCGGAAGTTGCCCACAGAACTTTTCGAGGATGAGCTACAGCGTTGTCTTATTCGCCTGTCTATGCGAGTAAACGGAGAGTGTGTAGTTGGGGCTAATAGTGACGAATTCAAAACTGCGTTACAAAAGAGCCGCCAACCTCTTTAGTTAAAAGCGCTCCTATAAAAGTATTTGTGCCTTACTTCGTTGCAGTACCAAGCCAAATTTATATCGACCAAGTCTCTGTACCTGGACAGCCCTGAGTACTTGATTTGAGTTTTTCACAAATAGCCTTGTGTGAATAAGACTTGGGCGTAGCCCGTAGCGAGACTTTTCAGCCGGTTCGAGTTAGCTGCTCCGGCTCCTCGCTGGTAGCTCTGCTATCGAGGTTGGCCATGCCTTAGATCACGCTATAGCGGTGTTTTTCAAGGTAGTTGTCATCATTTTCTGTTTATCAGCCGACAGCCTCAAACAGGGTTGGCTCTTGCTTATCCGGGTTCAGCATAACCACACCGACCGGCTCGCAATTTCTCACGCCTCTTGACCACCGATGAGGG
>NZ_JBFIIH010000237.1:0-2786 GCF_041601355.1 Neptunomonas sp. | reverse complement strand
AAGCGCATAATTTCACGATGCGCTGGGTGCTGGCTGCTGTTGCGCACCAGCATTCGCTGCTGAGGATAAAGAGAGAACGATTCAGCCAGCTTGATAATAGCGTCTGATTCTGCCAAAGGCAGCAGTATCCAGACTACCCCATCGGCGCTTAATAACTGATCTATTGATTTCATCAGATCCGATAAAGGCAGATGTGTGTTGTGCCGCGCCAAGGCGCTCCGGTCACAAGGGTTCTGAGTTGACCCGGTAAAAAAGGGCGGATTGGTAATGATGCAGTCATATTGCGGCCTGTTTTGGTCACTGTGCTGTTGAAGGTGCTGCTGAGGGCCCAACATCGCATAGTCGCGAATGTCCATCTCTATCAGGTTCAGGCGCTCTGACCAGGGACT
Source organism: Neptunomonas sp. (assembly GCF_041601355.1). Taxonomy (GTDB): domain Bacteria; phylum Pseudomonadota; class Gammaproteobacteria; order Pseudomonadales; family Balneatricaceae; genus Neptunomonas. The sequence goes on along the minus strand of NZ_JBFIIH010000237.1, from coordinate 2,397 downwards.
GTTTGCGAAATTTTTTCGCGCTTGCTCGGCGGCTTGAGAGTCAAGCTCTACTGCATCGATTTGAGCAGTTGATCGCTGTGCAACAAACAAGCTGAGTAACCCTGTTCCTGCGCCAATATCAAGTATGCGTTGCGCTTGCTGCACATCGGCATAAGCACCCAATAACGAGGCATCAGTGGTGACTTTCATGGCACAGTCACCTTGTTCAATAGTGAACCGCTTGCATTGGAAATAGCTGTTACGTTTACGCCGGGTCATAAAAACTCTATATCAGGATGGTTGCTGTATTAAGCCCAATCAGCTCGTCTGAAAAAGCCATTCATCATATAAGCTGAGAAAGTGATTAACACGATAATTATCACAGCTGGGCTTTACTGATGACCAGATCTGATTCAGTTTTATTTTTTTCAGTTTCGTGTTTTATGAAAAAAGTCTACCAGATCGGCATGTTTCAGAGGACAAGAGAGGAAGTAGCCCTGCACCCAATCGCAGCCTATTTCTTGTAGATATTCTAATTGTCTTTTTGTTTTCACACCCTCAGCGACCACTCTAAGATCATATAGATTACCCAGATTATTGATGATCTTAACCATTTTCTTGCGGCCGGCATGCTCTGAAAAAGGTCATCAACAAAGCGGATTACCCATATACTTTTCTACTTCCTGTTGTTCGGTCAGATAAATATACAAAGCAAGAAACACTAAGAGCAGCGCATCGATTGCGATTACCCAATAGACTCTTTCCAGACTACCGCTGATATCCTGAATAAATCCTGCCATCAGATTACCCAGTGCGCCACCCAGCCCGAAAGTCACCATACCGATGCCGTTTATCTGCATCGTAGCTGTAGAAGAATAGTGCTCGTTAACCCAACCGGCAACAATCCCCCACATAGGAAAATACATCAGACCATAACCGAAGCCGGCAAATACGGCAAAATAAGCCGGATCGTATACAAATGCGAAAAGCCCCAATGAAAAGCCACCAAATACGATCAACAGTGCGACACCATGCCCTTTGCTATCGGCCAGTTTACCTGACAAAAAACCTGCGATCATGCCAGTCACACCCGCTATCGTCCATGTATAGCCACCCAAGGCGGGAGGTAACATTAATTCTGCCAGATACGTGTTTAACCAAGTAGAGAACGGCATGGTGGCAAAGCCAACCATGAAGCAGATCAGGCAAGCAAAGAACGCGGCACGCTCTCGCATAATAGTATGCAACAATTGCCGTGCAGACAGCGCTGAAGTTGCTTCTGGTGACTTAGTAACAGCACGCTGTTTAAGATTTCTCAGTAAAAAGAGGGTCAAAATTACCGTAGCAGCCCCCAACATCCCAGCCAATAACCAGCCACTGCGCCAACCCAGCAGCGGCACCACCAGCAGAATCAGCAAGCCATTCAAACCGTATCCCCAAGCAGTGCCACTGGAAGCACTGGACAGGCATGTTGAACACAGTGCCGGACGCGCATAACGGGTTATCAATTCAACTATTGCGCCCCAACTGATCGCGGCGCAGGCTGCCATACACGTTAGCACCAACAAAACCATCATTGGGTCATCCAGTGTTGCCATAACAAACAAGAGCAGACTCGTTATTGAGCCGGTAATCAGCACCAGCCACTCTGAAGCAACCCGGTGCCCGACCAGTCCCAATAACATCGCCCCGCCGAGATAAGACAACTGAGTCAGCGCACCAATCGTAGCCAGATGCCAATGACTGATGTCAATCGACTCCTTCATCATGGGCACCAATGCCGCAAAAAGAAATACACCAAAGCCGTGACTGATAATCTGGTTTACCCCGAAGGTAGTCGTCATTCGCATCAAGCGCTCTCCATGACAGTAGAGTCATTGCTCAAGAGCTTATAAACATCGGCTCGAAACCCAGGTTAAATGTTCCAGACACATACCTTTACTCGTAAACCGATCAATATTAGCTATCACCATTGAATTTCACTAAATTATGACTGATGAAATATTTGCCAATTGCCTTGTTACGAACCTTTATGGTCGTTGTTGAAACACTTAATGCCACAGCAGAAAAAAACCTTCCTTTTTGGCCACCTTCGAGCCGGTGTCATCTTTTGTTAACAAATTATGTTTAGCCTGTCGCTCATTCGCTTTCGTCGCCAGCGTTTTGGCGACACTTTTATCTGATAAGTAATGACAACTGGATATCTGTAATGAACAAATCTGAACTTCAGCAAGACTCCGCTTACCGTAAAGATGACGACTCTGATTTTTCCAACATGATTGAAAGCGGCATAAGCCGTCGTCGCTTTATGCAAGGGGGCGCTGCAGCAATGGGGCTGTTTCTGGCTGCTAATCCTTTAACAAAAGCCATAGCCGCCGTATCTGCGCCGACCAGTAAACTGCTGGGATTTTCAGCTTT
>NZ_JBFIIH010000236.1:0-2812 GCF_041601355.1 Neptunomonas sp. | reverse complement strand
GAACCACCTGATCCCATCCCGAACTCAGCAGTGAAACGTTTTAGCGCCGATGGTAGTGTGGGGTTTCCCCATGTGAGAGTAGGTCATTGCCAAGCACCTAATAGAGAAACCCCGATCACGCTGTGATCGGGGTTTTTTTATAGCCGCAGAAAAGTAGTGAAAACCAACGAAATCTAAGCGTCTGCTTACGGGTATTTGATAGCAAATAGAGCGCTCATATCTTGGTAGTTTCTCTTTGCATAGCAATAAATCATTAATTTTCGCACTTGCGTATTAAATTTATCAATATGTGGCAGTTTCGTTTCCTGATGTTGCCTGTATTTGCTAAAGTAGCGCTCTGAACTAGTTGTTATTTGATTATTCTGCTCACGCATATGAACGGCTAGGAGCAGATGGGTTAGCTAGTGTGTCGGTTTTTATTGGTAGGTTAGGATTGCTGAATGGCAAATGTTTGTTTCCAGATGAAAGGCACCGCTGTGACGGCGGTTGTTATGGATCTATATGATTATTCACCGGATCAGTTTTTTGAGCAGTTAAAACAAAAAATTGATTCAGCTCCTCAATTTTTCAACGCATCTCCTCTTGTGCTCAATCTTGCTTCGTATGATGGTGAGCTTCAAGCTGAACAACTACATCAAGTTGTCGGATCCTGCCGTGAGTTGGGGTTACAGCCGATTGCTTGTAAAGCGGTTGGCGGAAAGTTAGCGTCAACCGTCATGCGATTAGGTCTGGCGTCTTTACCCGCATCAAATGCCCGGGCAACTGAAATCCAGGTTGAGCCCGCTCAGCGTGTGGATGAAAAAGCGCCTGTTTTTCGTCCCAGTAAAGTTATTACCAAGCCGGTCCGCTCCGGACAGCAGGTGTATGCAGAAGGCGCTGATCTGATATTAATGGCGGCGGTTAGCGAAGGTGCTGAGGTATTAGCGGATGGCCATATTCATGTTTACGGCCCGTTGCGTGGGCGTGCTTTAGCGGGTGTGCAAGGTGATACAGATGCACGTATCTTCTGTCGTCAGATGGAAGCGGAGTTAGTCTCTATTGCTGGCTATTTTATATTGAATGATAAGCTGCGTGAGCAGTGCTGGAAACAAGCGGCACATGCATTTTTAGAAGGTGAATCCATTCAGGTTGTAGCGCTTTAGCCAGAGGCATTGTGCTGACGAATGGGTTGATCAAAACAGTTAATGAGGAATTCCAGTGGCTAAAATTATTGTAGTGACGTCCGGTAAGGGTGGCGTAGGCAAAACAACGACAAGTGCTGCAATCGCAACAGGCTTGGCGCTGCGTGGTTTTAAAACAGTCGTGATCGATTTTGATGTGGGTTTGCGTAATCTTGATTTAATCATGGGCTGTGAGCGACGAGTGGTGTATGACTTTGTTAACGTGATTAAAAAGGAAGCCAGTTTAAATCAGGCGCTGATTAAAGATAAGCGTACCCCCGGTTTGTATATACTACCAGCATCCCAGACACGCGATAAAGACGCCTTATCTATGGAAGGCGTACAGACCGTTTTAAATGATCTGTCTGAAGACTTTGAATATATCATTTGTGATTCACCCGCAGGTATCGAGCAGGGTGCGCAGATGGCGCTGTATTTTGCAGATGAAGCCATCGTTGTCACTAATCCGGAAGTCTCTTCTGTCCGTGACTCAGATCGTATCATTGGTATTTTGCAGAGTAAGTCTTTGAAAGCAGAGCAGGGTGGTTCAGTTAAGGAGCATTTGCTACTGACCCGCTACAGTCCGGGGCGTGTAGCGGCCGCTGAGATGCTAAGTGTTGCTGATGTTGAAGATATTCTGGCAGTACCTTTATTGGGTGTTATTCCTGAATCTGAGGCTGTATTGAAAGCATCGAACCAAGGTGCTCCAGTTATTCTGGATCAGGAGTCTGAGGCAGGGCAGGCGTACCTTGATGCTGTATCGCGCTTGCTGGGCGAAGAGGTTGAACACCGCTTCCTTGAAGTGCAGAAAAAAGGATTCCTGAAGCGGCTACTGGGAGGCAAAAAGTGAGCATTTTTAATTACTTTTTAAAGAAGGAAAAAACGCGTTCAGCTTCGGTTGCTAAAGAGCGTTTGCAGATTATTGTTGCACACGAGCGTAATAAGCGCCTGCAGCCTGATTATCTGCCGCTAATGCAACAGGAGATCATTGATGTAATTCGCAAATATGTGAATATCGATTCGGATCAGGTCACCGTGCAGTTGGATAACACTGATGATTGTTCGGTGTTGGAATTAAATATTACTTTGCCTGAGTAACTCGCTAAGTCGTTAGTCTAAAACCAAGGCGTGATTAGCGGATCAATGATGATATGTTAGACGCCTTTTTTAACCCGGAGATGAGAGTGACTCAGTTTCGTCCTTGTATTGATCTGCATCAGGGGCAGGTTAAGCAAATAGTGGGTGGTAGTCTGAATGATCAGGGTGCAACCACTAACTTTGTCAGTGCTTATAATGCAGCGCACTATGCACGTCTATATCGTGAGCATAACCTTACTGGCGGGCATGTAATTGCACTGGGTCCTGGGAATAAGGAACAAGCGTTACTGGCTCTGCAGAGCTGGCCGGGCGGGCTACAGTTTGGTGGTGGGGTCAATCACGAAAATGCTGCTGAATTTCTTAGGGCCGGAGCCTCGCATGTTATTGTGACCTCTTACCTGTTTGAACACGGCCGCTTCTCATGGGACCGTCTGGAGCAGATTAAGGCGGAAACCGGAGTTCAGCAACTCGTGTTGGACCTGAGTTGTCGTCGCACAGAAAAGGGATGGAATATAGCCACAGACCGCTGGCAGACTGTTACGGATACGGTGATT
>NZ_JBFIIH010000235.1:0-2930 GCF_041601355.1 Neptunomonas sp. | reverse complement strand
GAAGTTACCGTCACCGATGATGAAGGCGGCACCACGTCACAGACCGTCAGCATTATGCTGGCGAATGTCCAGGACGAAGTCCTGACGACAATTGTGCCAGTATCGCCTACACCTGAAGCTGTCACACCAGCACCTAAGCCGACAGACTCTGCTACTGAAGAGACTGATTCCAGCGAGTCTGATGAAACTGAGGTCATCGACATATCAAGCGATGATCAAGCAACAGATAACACAGAAACGGATAACACAGAAACGGATAGCATCATTGATGCTAACCCTGATGATATATCCGGGTTACCGGCACCTATACAAGCTAACGACATCTTTGTCAGTGTGTTATCTGACAGACCTACTACAATTAACTCGTTTGAAGATACAAAACCAACGGTTGAGATAACGCAGACTTTTCTGCAGGAATTAGCATCATTCTGGAAAGACGATGGGTTATCTGTGATGCAACCTGATGAAACAGGCCGTAATAGTCCTGAATTCATCAACGACGTAAATCAGATGTTAGCAGACCTCGACAACGCGGCTGATATTGAAAATAAAGAAATGAAAATGAGTGCAGAAGCCATTACAGGAGTGAGCATTACATTAACGGCAGGCTTTGTAAGCTGGGCCTTACGTGCAGGGTCATTAGTCGCCAGCTTTTTGGCCGTTATGCCAGCATGGCGACACCTTGACCCTATGCCCATACTGGCTGCTGATGAGAAATCGCGTCGTAAACTTTCACCGCTTGAGGGCGACGATGACTTCGATGAGATATTGGATGAAGATACTGAAAAAACAGTTGATGACCTATTTGACCGTTAAAATGCATACTCAATTCCGGATAACAAGTTGAAACCATTATGAAAGCAGCCATGTCACCCGTTTTTCGTCTTTCCATCGGTCTGATACTGTTGACCGTCAGTTTGTTGCTGGTAGGTGACTTACTCGGGTTTATTCCTGATCAGAAACATGCTGAATTTACAGCGCGTAAAGCTATTGCCGAGTCGCTTGCTGTTCAGGTTTCGTCGAATATCGCTCAGGGGCATATGGCATCAGTAACCGAAACAATTCACTCTCTGCAAGAACGCAGTGACAGCATTCTATCGGTCGGTTTACGCACTTCTGATGGCCACTTAATATCCAATGCCGGGGATCATCTCAGTCATTGGCAACCGGCTGACAAAGAATCGTCTACTCCCTCCCATGTGCAGGTTCCGATTCATAATCAGTCCGGACGATGGGGTGCTCTGGAAATCAGTTTTAAACCTCTCGGCGGTAACACCTTTGGTCTGTTTAACGGTGGCTCACTTGTCACCATTATTTTGTTTATTTCGCTTTCAGGTTTTGTCGCTTATTGGGTATTTCTAAAACGTGCTCTGAATGAACTGGACCCAAGCGCCGTTGTTCCTGATCGTGTACGTGCGGCTCTTGATGTCTTAGCAGAAGGTTTAGCCATGCTAGATAACAAAGGCCGTATGGTGTTTGTGAATGAGGCATTTGAATCCAAATTAGGACAACCCGCACAAACACTGGTGGGCAAGTATCTCTCCGATCTTGAATGGGAGCCATCAGCTAATAAAGACGCTGGCCAACCACTTATTTTCCCTTGGAAGTTAGCACTGGAGGGAATAGAAGCGCCACACTCATCTCAATTAAAGCTCAAGACTATGTTGCATGAACATCTCAGTTTTGCGATCAATGTTGCGCCAATAAAAGCACCCGAAGGAAATATTCGTGGGGTTGTAGTTACCTTTGATGATGTTACTGAACTTGAACATAAGAATAATGATCTTGAACGCGCTTTAGTTCGGGTCCAACAAAGCCAGAGAGAAATCACCCGCCAGAACCGGGAACTACAAATACTCGCAACACGTGATCCACTGACCGGAGCTCTCAATCGTCGTTCACTTTTCGACGGCTTCACCACTCTGCTCGGTGAAGCGGCTGATGAAGGAGCATCTATCAGTTGTATTATGGTCGATATAGACCACTTTAAATCAGTCAATGACCGCTTCGGGCATGCCACCGGCGACAAAGTAATCAAGCTGCTTTCAAGGATTTTGACCGAAACTTCCCGCACCGATGATCTTGTTGGTCGTTACGGAGGCGAAGAGTTCTGCGTTGTTTTGCCAGGAATAGATGAAGAGCAAACGGCAGTCATCGCCGAACGTATGCGGTTGGCTGTACACGAAGGTAAGATAGATCAATTCACCAGTGCTATACGCTTCACAGCAAGCTTTGGCGTTTCCAGTAACCTCGGAGGTTCATCAACGCCCAGCATTCTTGTCGATCTGGCAGATAAAGCCCTGTATCACTCAAAAAATTGTGGTCGAAATCGCGTGACTCGTTGGTCACAAATTCAGCATTCTTCTACAGTAAACCCCCTTCCTGAAGAGACAGCCAAGCAAATCCCAACAGCCGACAGCAACGCAGAGAGCAGCACAGATCAACAATTAAAATATCGTATCGAAGAACTTGAAGCGTTAATTCGCTCACAAAGCACACATGATGTAGCCTCGACAGATGAAGCCACGGGCCTTCCTAACCGTATCGTACTTATCGACAGGATTAAACAAGGTATCGTACGCAGTCGCCGACTCAATACCCGCCTCGCGGTGTTATTCATTGATATTGATACATTGCAGGTCATCCGAAATACGCTGGGAGATCCGGCTGCCGAAAAATTGGTTAAACTGGTAGCCGGGCGTTTAAACAAAACCTTGCGATCAACCGATACAGTCGCCATTGACGGCGCAACCAACATTGGCGTTAGTGTATCCCGCGTCAGTAGTGGTGAATTTGTTGTTTTATTAACAGATATGCAAAGTGAGGAGTCCACTACCTGGATTATTCAACGCATGTTTGCTGCTATGAACGAAGCCGTACACATCGAGAGTACTGACGTTTTTCTGGATGTTCGCATCGGTGTCAGCATG
>NZ_JBFIIH010000234.1:0-2930 GCF_041601355.1 Neptunomonas sp. | reverse complement strand
TCCGCTTCACTCTTGAGCAAGCGCTGGACTTTATTGAAGATGACGAATTGGTTGAAGTAACACCTAACCATATTCGCTTACGCAAAAAATTCCTTACAGAAAATGAGCGTAAACGCCATTCTCGTAGCGGCAAATAAACCGATTAAAATCCAAAAAGCGACTAATATGTCGCTTTTTTTTCATCTATTTTTCACCTATTCACTCCCATTACCCGTACACCCACTTTATACTTAAACCAGACTCACCGTTTCAATAAAGGACTAACCATGCGGACGCTATATCCCGAATTATTTCCTTATAAAGAGCATCAAATTCAGGTTGATTCAGGCCACTCTTTATACGTTGAAGAAAGCGGCAATGCGGAAGGGATTCCCGTGTTGTTTATTCACGGAGGGCCCGGTGGCGGAACGAGCGGCGCACAACGACGCTTTTTCAATCCGGAGAAATACCGGATTATTCTATTTGATCAACGCGGCTGCGGAAGATCAACACCACATGCCAGCCTTGAAAATAACACAACGCAGAATCTGATTGCTGATATCGAAAAAATCCGCTTACTCCTGGGCGTTGACCAGTGGCTTCTGTTTGGCGGCTCATGGGGCTCAACGCTAAGCCTGCTGTACGCCCAAACTTACCCTGAACAAGTTTCAGGCATGATTTTACGTGGAATTTTTCTCTGCCGCCCACAAGATATACATTGGTTTTATCAACAAGGTGCCAGCGCGATCTTCCCTGATTACTGGCAGGATTTTATCAACCAGATCCCTGCAAAAGAACAAGACAACTTACTATCTGCTTACCACAAGCGCCTTACATCCAAGAATGAAATAGAGCGCATGTCAGCAGCAAAAGCATGGTCAGTATGGGAAGGCCGCTGCTCCACTCTTGACCCTAATCCGAATATAGTTGAGCATTTTTCTGACCCTCATACCGCATTATCAATGGCACGTATCGAAGCCCACTACTTTATGAATCAGGCATTCATGGAGAACAACCAGATAATTGAGCAAGCGGGTAAAATTGCTCATATACGAACCATTCTGGTACACGGTCGCTATGATATGGTATGCCCTATCGAACAGGCATACGCACTACACCAGGTACTGCCGAATGCTGAACTACATATCGTTCGGGATGCGGGTCATTCGGCTTTTGAGGCAGGAACCACTGATAACCTGATCCGTGCTACCGATGACTTTGCACGCAGCAGAGCCTGAAATCGATGAAAGGGTTAATTCAACGCGTCAGCCAGGCATCGGTTGAGATTTCAGGTAGCTGTGCAGGACAGATAGGCCCCGGCATTTTATTGTTATTAGGTATTGAAAAAAATGATACCCAAGCGGTCGCTGATAAGCTCCTGAATAAGATTTTAGCGTATCGTATTTTTTCAGACAGTGATGGGAAAATGAACGTAAGCCTGCAGCAAACCGCAGGGGGCTTACTGATCGTTTCTCAATTCACATTAGTCGCTGAGACTATGAAAGGTTTACGCCCTGGTTTCTCCAACGGTGCCTCTCCAGAACAAGGTATTGCACTCTACAATTACTTCGTAGCCCAAGCTCAGAAGTTACATGCCCCTGTAGAAACAGGAGAATTTGGTGCTGATATGAAAGTACAACTTATCAACGACGGACCTGTAACCTTTATGCTGGAGGCTCACTAACCGCTACGGGATGCACGAGCCCCTTCACGTATGATGAAATGCATCAGGTAAGAACATTAACCTCTTTCAATTCCAATAAACGCTGTCGCGCCTGAGTCGATGCCGAGCTCATATCGACACCACGACGAGAGGTGTAATACTCAGCATTGAACAAATCAAAATACGCATCCAGCACATCAGCACTGCTATGATCCTGTACCTCTCTGAGCATTGCCGCTGCTACTTCGGCTGTACACAGGTGATGCTCTTCCGCCGATTGACGCAATTGATAACGCGAAACGGCACCACAGCCAGGCTCGATAACAGGCAAGTGATCCAGGTAACGGCTTAATCTGAACATACGCCGGGCCTGGCGCCAGGTACCATCCAGAATAATGAACGCAGGCGTTTTTCCAGTTAACGCGGCACTTTCTACCATACGTTGCTGATAACCATCCCCTGAAGGAAAAACGATACAGGGTGCGTACCTCTGATCTGAAAGTGCACTCATAAAATCAGAATCGGGATTTGTACGTGACCATTTAAATACCCTTGATCCTTGAATAGCGTCGACTATCAAGCGTCCGGTATTGGTGGGTTTATAGCATTCATCGTTATGCGTTAATAACCAGAATACCGCAGCGGCTTTGACATTAGGTTTATCAGAACACACACAGCTCTGTGCCGGTAAAAAACAACCTGAACAACGTTTTATTTTAGAACCTCGCGCAACAAAAGGCTTACGCGGTGCCAGAGAGTCATAAGCCATCTACTGTAATCTCGTTGTTGGCTGCTCATTAAGATCAAAAAGAGAGTTGGATACTCCCCACTTTAATTGTAAACACCCTTTATGCATCCAATGTAAAATCTGATGCATTTCCTGACGGCTCAAAACACTAATAGCAAAGCACTCTGCATCATCAGATACAAAAAAACTAAGGCGGTATTGTTCCTTTTGAAAACTAATATCAAGACGTCTTAAAAGAAGGGCCTCAAAATCCTTATGGGTAAGACTAGCATCCTGCCTGACAAGCTGCGCCTGCTGCGCTTCATCATGCTCAAATTGAGCCATCGCACTCTGATGCTCAAAAGGTGTCCGACTGACTTTTTCTGACGTCTGCAGCAAAAGCTTTGGAGACGCATCCAGCAATCTCAACACCAAGCGTCGCGTCAGCCAGAAATCAACTCTCTGCTGACCATTATCTAAATTACCAATAAGCCGAATACGATCTTCAACCACATCAAAGTGAAAAGAAAGAGACGCGAGATTTATCATCAACAACCCTGA
>NZ_JBFIIH010000233.1:0-3002 GCF_041601355.1 Neptunomonas sp. | reverse complement strand
CGCAATGTTGTTGGCCAATCGGCCCACAGCAGATCAAGCTGTTTCAGGTCGACACAGACATGCCCTTCGCCAAGCTGCTGGCTGGTCAGCGCCGCCAGCAATACCAGAAAATCAGGCATGCTCGGTTGTTGCGTTGTCAACCAGTGTGCAAAGTGCAGATCCAGCGGCCGCAAATAACCTTGCGTATGAAGTTCCTCCAATAGTTTCATATCCCCTCCCGGAATAACTTATCCAAGGCGTCGATCAGCGCAAATGCAGGCTTGGTATAGAAAATTCCCTGCTGCCCCTGATCTTTATGCATGCCGCGTATAAACAGATAATAGACACCGCCTAAATGCGTTTCGTAGTGATAGTCCGGCAAACGGTTTTTTAATAAACGATGCAAGGCTAATGTATACAACACATACTGCAAATCGTAGCGATGCTCTATCATCGCCTGTTGCATCGCCTCCTGACTATAATCCTGCGGTGTGTACCCCAGATGATTGGACTTATAATCCACCACATAATAGCGGCCTTCATAACGTATCGTCAGATCGATATAACCTTTCAGCATCCCTTGAAGCTGATCAAACTGCAGCTCCCCGGCGCGCTGAGCTAACGGATCGTGCTGGCGTAATAGCTGATTGAGATGAGATGCGTCTATCGAGGCAAAGGGCAATACGAACTCCATCTCTACCAAGCGGTTCTGATCACTGATATCCATTAAGCGACAACCTGCCTGTGGCAGTAAAACCTGCAAGGTTTGCTGTACAAACTCAGCTAACACCGGCTGCCACTCCGGCTCAAAACCGCTCAGCAACAGATGCTTCTCCAGTACCTCATCCAGCTGTAGCGGCGTGACTGTGGCAAAATCGATCTCTTCAAAAAGCGTATGCAGAAACGTACCGGCCGTCGCCCCCCGATGGAAGGTAAAAATATTAAAAACACCCTCCATGTTATCCTCTGTTGAGTCTTGCTCCTCCAGTACTTCAAGATCCAGAATAACCTCAGTGATCGCTTCGCGCGTATGAAAACGGCTCAAGGCTGAGTAGCTGGTAACACGCCAGTCACGCTGAATAACTCCGGAAAATATTTTGACCTGTGATTCACAAGGCTCGGCTACTGCCTCAGCTTCAGATCCGCAAACCTGGTCGGCAAAGAGATCAGCAGTGCTGTGATCCTGCGCTGTTTCAGGCACCGGCTGAACATCTAACGCGGCATAAACGGCAGCAAAATTATTGACCGCTTCAACAAGATCAGGCTCCTGCCCCATCAATAGATAACCCAATGCACTACTGGCCGTTTTCCCCTGCTTACTGTTACGGTATCGAACATCACATACGCCCAGATAACAGGCATGCACCGCACGTGTTACGGCCACATAAAGCAGGCGAAGGTCTTCCGCCAGACGCTCTTTTTCTACCCGGGCTTTAATCTCATCATCCGGCGCTAAACTCAGTACAGAACGGCCTTCGTCATCGTGAAAAAATGAATTACTGCTATCCCGGTAGCGACAGATAAACGGTAAACAGACTATTTCATACTCCAGCCCTTTGGATTTATGGATAGTAATAATAGTCACACGGGAACGATCACTTTCTAAGTGAAGCTGTTGCTCATCGGCATTCTGATTAGGGCTGGCCAGATGTTCGGCTAACCAACGCAATGCCCCCATCAACCCTTCAACTTCCTGGCTGGCTTGCTGTAATAACTCCCCCAAATGCAACAAGTCAGTTAGACGACGTTCGCCATCTTCGCTGGCCAGAATCCGTTCTGACAAGCCACGTGTCGCCAGTAAATTATGTAACATAGGCAACACGCCTAAACGCTGCCAATGTTCACGATACTGCTGAAACTCAACAACCAGTGCTTCCCATTCCAGCTCACTTTGGCAGAGTGTATCCAGCTCAAACATATCCAGATGAAACACCCCGGTGGCCAACGCTGTTCGCATCAGGCGCTCATCGGTCGGTTCAGCAATCGCCTGCAGAATATAAAGTAGCTCACGCGCCTCAAGGGTGGTAAAAACACTCTCGCGGCTGGAAAGAAACACCGAATCAATTCGCTGGCCACGCAACGCCTGCTGAACCTCCTTAGCTTCTTTACGGTCACGTACCAGTATGGCGATATCAGCGGGCAGGACGCGGCGCTTGCCAATATAATACTGTCCGGAATTTAACAGCACATCGATATGCCGGGCGCATCCAGCGGCATAACGCTGCAGATAATCGCTGACGCTCAGTGATTCTCCGGCCATCCAGAAGTTAAGCGCTGGCTGAACCTTACCCTGGCAATTGAACGCTGTTTTATCGGCCTTAGCCGATGCTTTAGCCGGATAAAACGGAATATCCTGATCATAGATAAAAGCAGAAGGAATATAACCGAAAAGTGCATTAGCAGCGTTGACCATCGCAGTGGATGAGCGCCAGTTGGTATCCAGAGTATAGTGAGCTGATACCTGTTTACGTGCTTGCATATAGGTAAAAATATCAGCGCCACGAAAAGCATAGATAGACTGCTTCGGGTCACCAATCATCAACAAAGCAGACGGAGCCGCCGGATAGATCTGATTAAAAATAGCATACTGTAATGGGTCGGTATCCTGAAACTCATCAATCATCGCAACCGGATATTGTTTACGAATCGCCGCCGCTAGCCGCTCACCGCCCTCTCTTTGCAAGGCAAACGCTAATTGAGATAACAGATCATCAAAAGCCAATAACTGATGACGCGCTTTTTCTGCCTGTAAGCGCTTTTTCACCTCGCCTAACGCCTGCGAGATGATGACCTCTTTAATAGGGACACGCCGCTCAAAGAGCTGGTCAATCCGGGTGAAAACCGGATGACACGGTGGCGCGCCTTTGGGGCAGTCTTCTTCAATAACGGACTGACGAAAATAATTCAGTTTATCCCAGGGAACCTGAGCCGTATCACCTTGGGCATACTGCGTTACCGTCTCCAGCCAGCCGGGCAAATTACGTTTGCTGTAACGGCGCTTATTAATCCCGGATGTCTCAACT
>NZ_JBFIIH010000232.1:0-3051 GCF_041601355.1 Neptunomonas sp. | reverse complement strand
GTGCGGGTGTTATCCAGTGAAAAAGCATCATAACCGTTATCAATATTGGCATAAAAAGCAGTCAGATCAATCATATGATAGTCGCTTGCTTCTATGCGTAATTTGCCGCGAAACAGCGTTTCATCAATGTTGTTGGTGTTGTCTTCGTTGAGGTAGTCGTTTTCGGTAAAACCATCACTTTTATTGCTCTCAAAGGCGACGCGATAACCTACGCTATCATTAATCGGCCCGCCGACAGCAGCAGAAAGGCGACGCGTATTATACGAGCTAATAGTGGTTTCGATATTGCCCTTCGTGACGGTTGTTGGGTCGTTAGAGCGGATGTTAATCAGACCCGCCAGCGCATTAGCGCCATACAATGTACCTTGTGGTCCGCGCAGGATTTCTACTTGCTGAGCATCCAGCATGGTGGCTGCGCCGCCAATGTTACTCATATCGATACCATCCATGATGACTCCCACGGATGGATTAATAGGTCCGATGAACTGGCTGCGTTCACCAATACCGCGAATCTGGAAGTATTTGGCGCGTGATGCACCGCTGGAAGAGTTCACATTGGGTGCCAGATTAATTAAGTCTTCCAAATGGTCTGCGTTGCGTTCTTCAATAGCTTGGTCATTGACTACCGTTAAGCTTGTCGGTACTTCCTGAATAGCGGCACCACGAAAACCTGATGTGACGACAATGGCCGGAAGTGAAAAATTGTTATCGGCGTCATTAGCGGCAAGGGCGTAATTCGCTGAAAGAACAGCCAGTGTTAATGTGGATTTAATAAATACGGCAGGTTTTAAAGTCATTCAAGTCTCCGGAAACAGCTCAGAGACCCGGTTGAGAAGCGGGAAAATAAAGGAGTGGTGCGACTTTCCTATTCCTACGCCGGTATCATCCGGATCAGGTTCAAAGGGTTCGCATTCCATATGCATCTCAGGCGAAGAGAGAATTTGATCGTCTCTCTGTTTCTATCCCACCCCTTAGGAATTACTCAATAAGAGTAAACTGATAGCGATTATAAACGTTAAATTATTAAAAGATAGGAAGCAAAAGAATAATATGGACTACGCTGTATATATCTTGTGATTTGAGGCGTCGCTGTTAGGTATTTTATGCTCATGTTAGTGGCTGAAAAGCGTTAGTAGCGAACAAATTGCTAATACAATATTATGTTCTTTGAGCTTAAAATAATCTAACTAATTGTATTGTGTAGGCTTCTTATAATGTTTACAGGTTGGTCAAACATGGATCGTAGGTGGTCAATCGTCGCTTTTTTTATAATTATACCTGTGTATTTAGTCGTAGAAAGCGATGCAGGCTCTGTAGAACCGGTAGAAGAAGTATCCTTTTCATATGATATGTATGAAAAGTGGAATCAGCGGATTTTGGAGTATTCTCGCAAGGGAGATTTGCTTCGTTCTTTGGGTTTGATAAGCGAAGGCCAGCAGAATAGTGTCATCAGTAATTACGAGGCTGATATTCTTCACAGTCAATTGCTTATTGAACATGCACGATTTTCAGAAGCGAAACGAATCCTTCAAAGTCTCCTTATCAATCATCCGAAGAAATTTGAAGCTTACAACGATTTAGCGTTAGTGCTGGTTCATCAAGGTAAGCATGCTGAAGCAATGAAGATGCTGTTGGCTGCGAAGAATATTAAATCTGATCATATGACGATTATTCAGAATATACATACCCTTTCGGTATATCTGGATAATTTTTCTAGTCCAGGGATAACTAGTTCGGAGCTAGCTGGCCCCGATCTACCTAGTTCAGAGCTGGCTGGTTCAGTTCTAACCGGTGTGGAAAGCCTGGCTGATGTTTCACTGGTTTTTTTATCGGGAAGAGGCTTGCCAGTAGCGCTGCAATATTCAGATAGCGGGTTTATAGAAAATAATAGTCACAATGCTACGGAGTTTTCAATTTCCTCTACCCCGGCGACATTCAACGATAGTGAGCCTGAGCAAGATGTTTTGCCGCTACTTATCACGCAAGCCAAACACTCTGAAGCCGAAGTAGCCGAAGTAGCCGAAGTAGCCGAAGTAGCCGAAGTAGCCGAAGTAGCTGAAGTAGCTGAAGTAGCTGAAGTAGTCTCCCGGGAAACTCCTGAAGTAGATGTCGAAAAGGCATTGCTGGATTGGGCAGCTGCCTGGTCACGCCAGGATGTGAATGCTTATTTGGACTTTTATATCCAAGGTTACAAGTCGGTAAAGCATGATAGTCATCAGCAATGGGCAGCAGAAAGAACAAGGCGCATCAATAAAGCTACACAGGTGCAGGTTACATTGGAAAATATTGATATTACGGTTGATGCGTTAGTCACTGCTCATGCGCGCTTCAGGCAAATCTATCGGGCTAAGAACTATAGTGATGTTGCTGACAAGCAGGTGAGTCTTTATAAGTTCACAGATGGCTGGAAGATTATCAGAGAGGTGAGTGAGTAAGTAACGGTAAGAGGGGGCGGAAAAAGGGGACGTCAGAAGGTTTAGCTGAAAATCCCGAACTTGCTTAAACAGAGAAGTAAACAAGTCCGGGTAATCAGCAATATAATTGCTTTCAGGCAGTCCTTAGAAAACCATTTCCGGTACATGATCAGGTACGATCAGCTTACCTTCAGTTTTAGCAATGATCTCTTCAACAGAGATACCCGGAGCGCGCTCTTTGAGGATGAAAGCTCCATCTTCAATTTCCAGATATGCCAGATCAGTTAATACTTTTTTGATACAGCCTGCACCGGTCAGTGGAAGCGAACATTTAGTCAGTAGTTTTGACTCACCATGTTTAGAGGCATGAGTCATAGTGACGATAATGTTATCGGCACCAGCCACCAAGTCCATTGCGCCGCCCATGCCTTTGATGAGTTTGCCCGGAATCATGTAAGAGGCAATATTCCCCTCTACATCAACCTCAAATGCACCCAAAACAGTAAGGTCAACATGACCACCACGGATCATGGCAAATGATTCGGCGGACGAGAAGATAGATGCGCCCGTGGCGGCCGTTACTGTTTGTTTGCCGGCATTGATCATATCGGCGTCGATTTGATCTTCAGTCGGAAAT
>NZ_JBFIIH010000231.1:0-3147 GCF_041601355.1 Neptunomonas sp. | reverse complement strand
CGGGTACGCATACCAGCAGGATCAGAACCCGCATCCGGTTCAGTTAAACCAAAGCAACCAATCCATTCACCACTGGCTAATTTTGGCAGGTACTTTTGACGCTGCGCTTCGCTTCCATAAGCATAGATCGGATGCATTACTAAAGAAGACTGTACACTCATCGCTGAACGATAGCCGCTGTCTACTCGCTCGACTTCACGCGCTACCAAACCATAGCTGACATGACTTGCACCCGCACCGCCGTACTCCTCAGGCAAAGTGCTTCCCAACAGACCCAGCTCGCCCAGCTCTCTCATTATTTCTACATCAAACGTTTCATTACGGTTCGCCATCAATACACGAGGCATTAACTGACCTTGCATATAATCACGCGCAGCATCACGAATCATTCTTTCTTCATCGGTAATCTGCTGATCTAACAGGAAAGGGTCTTCCCAAACAAAAGTTGCTTTACTCATGGTGATGGCCTCATCGTATTTATAATATTGTCGTTGTGATCTTGTTTATCACTCAGTTGTCACAACTAACTGCATACTAACATCAGATATTGTTCATTATTTTTTACAAAAGCAATATATTGAACTGTTTTTTTACATGAAAAAAATACACATCCATTAAATAAGTTAAAATTTTTTTTAAGACAACCATTCAATTTATTGATTTTATGTAAAATTATACAAAAATATCATATTGTGACGACAGACAAAAATTTTCCCATGCACGGGCATATGCAGAGAGAATTTAAACAAAAAAGAAAAAAACGCAACAACAGGTGTTGTTTATAGTTTACATATAGGAATCGGTTAGGCAGGAAACAGGCAAAACAGCATGAGGTTAGCAGCGACACCTCCTTAGTAATATCAGGCATAAAATCCACATGTTATAAAAATATTTAAATACTGATGAGAAAAATTTAATACGAGCCAAGAAGCACGGATAACTGTAAAGAGTCATTCCCGTAATTCCATAAGTGAGCATGAAATCGCTTTTCCCGCATGTATAACTGTGGTGTCAAATAATTTTATAGGGGTATCACTTTGCTGCAACAGCAGCCCTATTTCAGTACACCCCAGAATAATAGCCTCGGCTCCCTGATCCACCAATTGATTCACGATCCGTAAATACTCATTTTTTGAGCCGACCTTCACATCACCCAAACATAGCTCCTTATAAATGATGTCGTGCACTCGCTGCCGATCATCTGTGGCCGGTATCAACACCTGCAAACCAAACCTATCAGTCAAACGTCCTTTATAAAAATCCTGCTCCATCGTAAATTGCGTACCTAGCAGCCCTACACACTTTACACCCTGTTCAACTAAAACCTCAGCGGTAGCGTCTGCAATATGAAGTATTGGAATATCAAGCACCGCTTCAATTTCACCTGCAACCTTGTGCATTGTGTTTGTACAAATCAACAAAAAATCCGCACCGCCAGCTTGCACACTCAGGGCTGCTTGTTTAAGAATATCAGCGGTTTTCGCCCAATCCCCTTTATGCTGGCACGCCTCTATTGGCTGAAAGTCAACGCTGTACATTATAATTTTAGCAGAATGCAGTCCGCCCATATGCTGCTTCACTCCTTCATTGATTAGCCGGTAATACGTCACGGTACTCTCCCAACTCATGCCGCCTAACAGTCCAATGGTGCGCATAAAATAACTCCTGCAATTGCTTATAATACCCAATGACTAAACACAGCTATCACACATCTCTTCGATAACCCATTCTTTAAAAACGCGCATTCCATGAGTTAACATTCTGTGTTTCTGATGCACCAGATAAAACGACTTTTGAGTATCCAGCATAATATCAAAGGGCATAATCAGCTTCCCCTCTGTTATCTCGCGTGAAGAGAGAGTACTGTCGGCCAGCGCAACCCCCAGGCCTTCCTGAGCCGCAGCAGTTGCCAACTGGCTGCTGGATAGCCGCAGTCCCCGACTAAAACCTACCGACTCAACACCTGACAGATGCAACCATTGCGGCCACTCATCAAGACGTTTACTGACATGAATTAATGTATGCTGGCGAAGATCCTCCGGTTTAACCAAAGGTTTATCCTGAGTAATCAGCCCGGGAGAACACACCGGCACAAGAAACACATCACTTAAGAAATGTACATCGATATCGTGCCAATCACCCTTACCAAAATAGACAGCCATATCTGTATTTGACCTATTGAAATCGATCAAACCCGTCGACGCAGTAATCTGCAACTCAACTTCCGGAAATTTTTTCTGAAACCGTTGCATTCTAGGCATTAGCCAGCGTGTCAGGAAATTTGGCGCAACACTAATGGTGACAACATCTGTTTCCGGATTAGATTTCAGCCTTTGAGTGGCAACCTCAATTTCATCCAACGCATATCTGATTGATAGCAGGTACTGCTCCCCCTGAGGCGTTAACTGTACCTTTCTTTTATTTCTTCTAAAAAGCACCACCCCTAAAAATTGCTCAAGTGTTTTAATTTGGTGACTAACGGCTGATGCTGTAACCGAAAGCTCATCTGCAGCCAAAACAAAGCTCTCATTCCGGGCTGCTGACTCAAATACTCTTATTGCATTAAGAGGAGGCAAACGTCTCATAATGAAAAACCTATTGGTGAATTATTATCATCATTCTGATGAAATTTCATCGTTTGTGCAACGCCTTACCAGACCTTAGTATAAGCCCATTAACCAAAGCAACTCTCAACGAGAAAACAGCATGAAAAACGATACTGAATTACACTTGGATGCAGACGGAAACATTAATACGGCCTATTACATTCGCCAAGCTCGTCAATTACGCAGTGACTACGTAGCTACTTTAATTACACGAGTGAAGAATAAATTCAAAGCCTTGTTTCACATTCAGCTACCCAGCATTAATGCTGACCGACCCGCTCAGCATTAATAACAGACTATCGGGGCCATAACGGCCCCTGGCCTTTAAGTTACGTCCTAGCCTTAAGATACATTAATCAACCGGTTTTTTTGTCTATACTATAAGTTAATAATCAGCAGGTAATAATCAGCGACCAATAATTAACTGAACGGTAGGCATTTATGAAACAAGCTATCATTAGTGGAATCGGCCTATGGACACCCGAAAACAGCATCAGCAATGAAGAGCTAGTCACTGCTTATAATGCGTGGGCAACACAAT
>NZ_JBFIIH010000230.1:0-3271 GCF_041601355.1 Neptunomonas sp. | reverse complement strand
GCTGCTGGTTTGATCAACTTATTCACAACCCAGGCGGCTTCTGCGGGTCCGGTAGTAAACGTATCACCGATATTGATCACTACCAAGTTAGCCTTGTAGTGATCTTTTACCACTGTTTCCTGCTCGGCGGTGATGCCGGTATCGCCTGACAAATATACGACTAACCCGTTTGAAAATGTCACTACATAACCGGTTGGCGGGCCGGCATAGGCGGTCAAACCGGAAGCATTAAGTAACTCACCGAGTTCGCCTCCAATCATGTGTCCTGAAATACCATTTGAGTGCACAGCGGGCACCGTGGTGATGGTAACCCCACCGATCATACGGGAGCCGCCAAAACGCACCAATTCTGAATTTTTGGGATCGCCACCCAGTGCTTTAAGTTTGTTCTCAAAAAATTTCGGCATTTCACTACCCGTAATAATTTTCGCATCTTTAGCCAGCGCAATATTAACGGCATTGGTATTAGGGAGAGAGTTAACAGGGAAACTGGTATCGGCGCAGGTTTCTGTTCCTTCTTTGGCAATGTGTTTATCACCAACATGGTCACCATGCATATGACTTACAAGAATGACATCAATCTTACCCAGTCTGGGGTCATCTGCGCCGGCCACTGTACGGCCCGGATCATAAAGAATACGAGTACCATCGGGATCTTCGAACA
The DNA here is from genome assembly GCF_041601355.1 of Neptunomonas sp. GTDB lineage: Bacteria > Pseudomonadota > Gammaproteobacteria > Pseudomonadales > Balneatricaceae > Neptunomonas. The sequence goes on along the minus strand of NZ_JBFIIH010000230.1, from coordinate 2,607 downwards.
GCATCGCCCGGTCAAGTTGGCAAAATTCACCATGCTGACTTCCCAGTGGTGTAACCTTGACCTCTGCCGCCGCGACAGCCTGGCCAATCAGCATTGAAACAGCAGCGAAAACTGCCAGGTACAAATTTTTATTTTGTGTTCTCATGACACCCTTCCTGTGGTTGATATTAAAATTTCATACGCAAACAGCTAGTGTTCAGATCTACCGCTACAATTTTGTATGCTGCATAATTCCGGCTATACCATTTCATATTTAGCGCTGCCATTGAATCTGTGTCGATGCTGTCGCTAAGTTAACGTTCAGGGCGCGTATAGTCAGATTTGCATATGCGGCAGCTCGTCAGGAATGATCAAGGTGGCATCCGTCAGGCTAATCACCTCCTCAAGTGTGCATCCCGGGCCTAGTTCTTTGAGTAGTAAGCCATTTTTAGTAGGTTGAATGACGGCTTTTTCCGTTACGATCAGGTCTACTCTCCGGTCGGCTGTCATTGGAAATGCTAACGATGCGACAACTTTTGCCTTGCCTTTGGCATTATGAGTCATGGCGACAATAACGCGTTTGGCACCTGTCACCAGATCCATTGCGCCACCCATGCCGGGAACCATTTTTCCGGGGATAATCCAGTTTGCCAAGTGGCCCTGTTCATCCACCTGAAGTCCGCCCAATATGGTCATATCTAAGTGTCCGCCACGAATCAGGCCAAATGAAAAAGCGCTATCAAACGCTGCAGCGCCAGGTAATACTCCAATAAAGCTACCCCCGGCATCGGTTAATGAAGGGTTCTCCATCCCTTCAGGGAAACCACCGACGCCAATCACGCCGTTTTCGGATTGAAAGAATACGCTGGCTGCCTGGTCTACATATTGAGCTACCATAGTGGGTAGGCCAATCCCCAGATTCACTAAAGAACCAGGTGCAATTTCTTGTGCGATACGCCGGGCTATAATCTCTTTATCGTTCATGCTTTGGCCTCGCTCTTCACAATCATATCAATCAGCACGCCGGGGGTGTGTACGTCATCAGGAGGGATACAGCCGACAGGTAGCATCTCTTCAACTTCGACGATGACATGTTCTGCAGCCATGGCCATCAATGGATTAAAGTTCTGTGCAGTCAAACGATATTTGAGATTGCCGAAGTAGTCGGATTGTTGTGCCTTAATGAGTGCAAAATCAGCCTTCAGCGGACGCTCTAGCAGGAAGCTTTTACCATCGACTTCTATGAGTTGTTTTCCGTCAGCGGCAAGCGTGTTAACAGCCGTAGGTGTCAATACGCCGCCTAAACCGTAACCACCCGCACGGACTCTTTCTGCTAACGTTCCTTGGGGCGATAGTTCTACTTCCAGCTCTCCTGCAATCATCTGTCGTTGGGTTTCCGGATTGGTACCAATATGGGAAACGATCACTTTTTTAACCGAGTGTGCATCAATTAACAGGCCAATGGCCATGCCTTTCTGAGCCGTGTCATTAGCAATGACACACAGTGATTTTTTACCCTGACGAACCAATTCTTTGATGAGATTGAGTGGCGAGCCGACACCCATAAAGCCACCAATCATTATAGTTGAGCCATCGGGTATCAGGGCGATGGCTTCAGTAACGGAAAGAGGATGTTTCAATGTGAACCTTCCTTTAGCAACGTTATGAAATTGATTTTTCTAAGTATAATAGACGCTGGCAAGCCTGATTAACGTCTTTCGTCTCAGTATTATGAAAGGATTAATTTCTCGACACTACTTATAAAATATAGGAGTAAATTGGTTTATAAAAGGCTGTAGTGCAGTTAAGTCTGCTTGTTTTCGTTAAAATATCCTATCCAATATGACTTCAGAGCTTAACAATGACACCTGAACGTAAACAGAAACTGATTGCTACCCTTGAGCGGCGTCAGCCTGATCTTCATTTAATCACTGATCAGGTACATAAACCGAGAAATCTGGCGGCTCTTATCCGTACCTGTGATGCGGTGGGTATTCCTTATGTGCATACCGTAAGACCCAAAACAGGTTATGTATTCAAGGGTACAGCGAAGGGCAGTGATCGCTGGGTTAAAACGATTAGTCATGAGAGTTGTCAGCAGGCGATCCGGCAGGTGAAGTCGCAAGGATTAAAAGTGTATGCAGCACATTTCTCTGATCGTGCAGTGGATTATCGGGATGTGGATTACACCATCCCCTGCGCGATTCTGATGGGTTCGGAAAAGGAAGGGGTTAGTGATGTGGCAGCCGAGTTGGCGGACCAGCATATCCTGATCCCTATGATGGGCATGGTGGGTTCGTTAAATGTTTCCACAGCGGCCGGTATTATCATGGTGGAAGCGCAGAATCAGCGTATGAAAGCCGGTTTGTATGATGAATCACGTCTTGATCCTGACGAATTTACAGATACCCTGTTTGAGTGGAGTTTTCCTGATATGGCAGACTTTTGTCATAAAAAAGGGCTGGCCTACCCCCCGTTGAATGATGATTTAGAGATGCAGGATTCCGCTGCCTGGTATCAGGCGTTTCGCGATGGTACGGCGATTAAACGCGATTGGTAAGTTTGATCCTAAGAAAGTGTATAGGAGAAGTGTTTAGAGAACTGATTAGGGAAGTGATTAGGGAAGTG
>NZ_JBFIIH010000229.1:0-3414 GCF_041601355.1 Neptunomonas sp. | reverse complement strand
CACCATTTTCTTGAAGGCTATACGATCTTTACCCTCTATTTCTGTCATGATCGGGATGTCAGAACTCATTGCGTTGACGGCACGGTTATTGATGTGTAGTTCATAATGCAAGTGTGCGCCCGTAGAGCGGCCTGAGTTACCCGATAGTGCTATTTTCTGCCCCCGCGATACACTTTGCCCTTTGCGTACATAGGCCTTTTTCAAATGCAGGTAACGGGTTTTATATTTCTGGCCATGTTTGATTTTGATATAAAGCCCGGCATAGGCGTGTTTTTTCACTTCAATGACGACACCATCACCGGTTGACAGCACCGGTGTACCAATCGGTGCAGCGAAATCAGTGCCGTTATGCGGCCTGACCAGGCGGGTAATAGGATGACGGCGATTGGGGTTGAAATTAGAGGAGATTCGTAGCTTTCTTTCCAGAGGGTAACGAGAAAACGCACGTTCCAGCCCGGTACCTCTTTCATCGTAATAGCTGTCTTTATAGAGATATGCGCTCACTTCACGTTTCTTATTGATTATCTTAATCGCTTCGATACGTGTTTCACCGGTTTCTTGTTCGTTTACCATTTGTTTGGAGCGTACGATATGGAATGTATCGCCAAGACGAAAACCCCGATTAAAATTAATTTTTTCTTTAAGGAGCGATGAAATTTCCATGATGTCGCCAGCGTCCAGGCCGACCTTGGACGCTGAATTGTAAAAGCTGCCTTTGACTTCTCCCGAGAGTACTTCCTGTGTCCAGTCACCCGGTATAATTAACTCTTTGTATTCAAAGCCTCCACCATCAACGCGTTGATAGGTCACCGTGTGCGCCAGACTGAAGACTATTTCAAGCTTATCCAACTGCTGTGTCCGAGAATCTAACCAGAAGCGCAGTGAGTTGCCGGGCTTTAAGGTATCTAACGCCAGAAGGGCAAGGTCGGTTTCCAGAATTTCGTACATCGTTGATTGTGGAATACGCAACATATCGAAAATTTGGCTCAGTGAATCTCCTTTTGAGATGCTGTACGCGTAATTTTCAGGATTCAGAGTGGTGAGCTTGTATTCGTATTCGGTAAAGCCGGCTTCTGAAGAGATAAGTTTTGGAAGCGCTAGTGTTTGCGGTTTATCGCTGTTACCAAGAAACATGAAAGCTAAGACCAGAAGGGTCAAAAAAAGCGATAAAATTTTATGAATAGAAGGGAGCCGGGACCAGAAAAGATCCGCATACATAATTACTTGGCGCATATGACCATAAGACCGTACAAAAAATGAGTTATAGCCTGCTAAAGTAGCGGATTCGGCACTATAAGCCAAGTCAGAAGGCTGTTTTGCCGTAGCTAGTGATACAATGATAAGGTTTTTATCCTGATATGAATACGACAGAATAATATTTTCATTTAAAAAATGCTGAGAGTTACTTCGTAAAAATGAGTAAATTAAACAGGCACTACATCTTTGGTTATGGCAGTTTGATTAACAGTCTGAGCCGGGCAGTGACAGGTGAATCGGGTAGTGTGTTGCCGGTTAAAGTCTGTGGATATGAAAGGTCATGGTCTGTGATGTCTGCGGATTTTGGCATGAGTTCTGTCGCTGTCGTGCAGCGGGAAGGCGCTATCTGTAATGGCGTTTTAGTTGAGGTGCCGGAAAGCGAGATCCAACACTTTGATCTACGCGAGCGGGGTTATCAGCGATCACGGATCGAAGCACACCAGATACAGACGTACCAGGAAGTTGATTTGCCTGAAGGGACGTTATGGATCTACCACGCCTGTGAGATTGTAGTGCCCACACATACCTGTCCGATTGCGCTGAGTTATGCCGATGTTATTTTGGCCGGTTGTATCGAGCACGGGCATGAGTTTGCATTAGAGTTTATCGCGCTGACGAAAGGTTGGGAGTATCCGGCCCTGAATGACCGGAATACGCCTCGTTATCCGCGGGTACAGCGACAGCTGCATACGCCGGTGCTGAATCGGTTAGTGGCGGATGTCATTAGGTTATCAGATGAGCAATTATCAGCATCCTATGATGAAGGCAGTGCGGACTAATATTGCTGAAGCCGCATCGATCAACAGTGCTGAGGGCCGGTATGGTTTGGCATTGATGCTGCCACTAATACTAAAGTTTCGCATCCAGAGTAGTAGTTTTCTGAGGCTATTGCCGTAGTGTGCAAGCGATTGGTCAGCCGCATAATATCTGTGTTGTTTCTTGAACTTATCCCTGTGTTTTTTTAGTCAGTATTTTTTGTTTCTGACCCTCCTTTTTTTGCCCGCATCTGATGCGGGTTTTTTTTGGCCACGATTTACCAGAGTCAGACATTATTCATATAAATCCGTTATGATTTATTTTTTGTTTTCAATCCCGATGTGAGAAATAAAATGGCCGGATCAAGCCTGTTAGTCTTAATTGATGATATTGCAACGCTACTCGATGATGTGGCAATGATGTCTAAAGTGGCTGTTAAAAAAACCGCCGGCGTGCTCGGGGATGATCTTGCATTGAATGCGGAGCAGGTTTCAGGCGTGAAAGCAGATCGTGAGCTGCCAGTGGTATGGGCTGTGGCGAAAGGTTCATTGCTGAATAAGGTGATTTTGGTTCCCGGGGCGTTGGCGATCAGTTATTTTCTGCCGTGGTTAATTATCCCGATGTTAATGCTGGGAGGCTTGTTCCTCTGTTATGAGGGCTTTGAGAAAGTAGCTCACAAATATCTGCATAGTGCTGACGAAGATAAGGCGCATCATGCCCAGTTGGAAGCGGCAGTTAAGGATAGCAGTATCGATATGCGGGCATTTGAAAAAGATAAAATCAAAGGCGCTATTCGTACGGATTTCATACTGTCAGCAGAAATTATCGTAATTACATTAGGCACGGTGGCCGGCGCGCCATTAGTCACACAGCTGGCGGTGCTGGTCGGTATCGCTTTGCTGGTGACGGTCGGTGTTTACGGGCTGGTGGCAGGTATTGTTAAACTGGATGACCTGGGCCTTTACCTGGAGCGTAAGCCGGGGCAAGGTGGCTGGGTTAACTTTCAGCGTCGCTTAGGGCTTCGCATCGTAATCGCCGCACCTTATTTAATGAAAGGTCTGGCTATAGTCGGCACGATCGCCATGTTTTTAGTGGGTGGCGGTATTATTTCCCACGGTATCCCTGTTTTGCACCATTGGATAGAAGGTGCAGAAACGACAATAGAGTTGCTGCCTGGTGTCGGTAGCGTGTTGGGTGCGTTAACTCCGACCTTGTTGAACCTGGGGATTGGCTTGTTGGCAGGTGCTCTGGTTGTTGCTGTCGTGACGTTAGGGCAAAAACTGCTTGGTAAAAAAGAATCAGCCGCATGACTTCCCGTTTCAGAACACAAATCTAAACGCAAAGCAAAATGTCGGGCTGTACATTTTTGAGATACACAGTGCGGGGATACAGCGCAGCAGT
>NZ_JBFIIH010000228.1:0-3539 GCF_041601355.1 Neptunomonas sp. | reverse complement strand
GCCTGAGATGCCAGAGATTCTGGAGCCGATTGTTTATACGATTCCCTTACAATTGCTGTCTTACCATGTCGCCGTGCTGAAAGGCACCGATGTTGATCAGCCGCGTAACCTGGCTAAGTCAGTAACGGTGGAATAAAATCCCCCGGCTTTCTAAATGAATGTTCTGATCTATAAAAGTTGTAAACAGTTGAATAAAGTTGAAGACTAATCAGACGGTTTCCAACTATAAGTGCAAAGCATACAGTCTGTCAGGACCTTTAATTACGTCGGCGGTAGTTAACGGTCCTGTTAATCAGAAGATTATTTTATTTAATAAGACAGTCAAAAAGACGATTTGAGCTGCGTTATTATTGGGCCTAAGCAAGCCTTGACCATTTTATTCTCAAGCAAAATCCATACTAACGACGATACGTTTTTCACCTCCGGAAACTGCCGGAGAGCGGTGAACCGCTCCCAAACCATCATTGCCATACCAGCCATCGCCTTTTAACAGAACAATATCCCCCGAATTCACCTGCTGAATACAGGCGGGGCTGGAAAACAGCCCCGACTCTTCGTCACTCAAACCCATATTCCCGGGGCCCAGCTTGCTACGATCTACATCACTGTTTTTAAGCCATTCAGTTCCCTGCCCCAGAAAAGTGCTGACCAGACGACAACCTAACTTATCAGTATGAAAACGGGGACACATCGCACGATCCAGCACCTGAAGTCTTACACCAACCTCATCAAGCTCAAACAAACAGGAGTACATCTCCAGTAACAGTACCAGATCATTGACGAATGCCGATTGGCTTTTCAGATCCGGTAATGAGGACCTTAGTGAAAGGGCTGCTTTCTCAGGGTTAATGACACAGCGGAGATTAAAACCAGGTTTGCTCTGGACCAGTATCTGGCAATAATCAGACACTTCTTTTGCCAGTGATCGCTGTAATACGACCAGATTTATCTGTTCCAGATAAATATTTGTCATCACTTCAGGTATTACTCCTGATGCATAGCTCTGTTCTCCATAACCGATATAACCTGCCTGACTTACTTCCAGTTCTACCGCATTCATAGCCACACCTGACATTTTTGTTACAATAATTTAAATTAATGTTATGTTATAACATCTTAATATCCACTATTCTAACGTCAATTAAAATTATGCAAAGGTTATTTATGGCAGGAGAGATTGTTATATGAGCAAGGCGTTCTTTCAGCGTCTGGAAAACAACGCCCATGAACACAGGCTGCCATTAGCTATGGTGGTGGATAACCTCTGTTTCAATGGGCAGGGACTCATTCCGGTCATCACGCAGGACTGCTCAACCAAAGCTGTGTTGATGCAGGCCTGGATGAACCGGGAAGCGCTGAATAAAACCCTGCATACAGGGCATATGGTGTACTGGTCACGAAGTCGTAACTGTTTCTGGGAAAAAGGAGCGACCAGCGGGCATACCCAGAAACTGGTCAGTATGTCATTTGATTGCGATGGTGATGTCATTCTTTGTCAGGTGGAGCAGAAAGGTGCCGCCTGTCATACCGGCCGGCCCGCATGTTTCTATCTTGAAGTTGAGCCTGAGCAACAACAGGTCAGGATTATTGGGGATGCCAGCCAGTCATGAGAACGACCCTGATTAAAAATACTATCCTGTTAATTTGTGGCAGCTCTACGGATCTCCGGACTGCGTATCTAACAGATATCAGGGGATATTCCGGCGAATGCCGATGATGAACTTATCGATGCCGGTGCCGGCTGGACTAGCGTTAGTGGTGCATGCTCTGTTGAGCCTGCTGGCTCATGTGCATCAGTGGCGTATGACAGTAACGCAGATGGTAGAAAAAACCGCCCGTAATCAGGCACTCAATTTTAGTTCACAGATTCTCTTCACCTGGGTCGATGGCACCCGGGTTTGCGATGGCCATCAGCTGGGTTCAGTACCTACTGCCATGGCCCCTAATTTTACACACTGGATATCATGAATAACAAAACCTCTATGCTAAAAATCAAACCGCTGCCGGATGTAGCAGCCCACCATACGGCGTCACACGCGCTGACGCTGCAATGGGTAGGAATGGAACATATCGCACTGCCGATCAGGCTGGACTTTGGTGATAACAGTCAGCAGTCGATCAGTGCCAGGGCTGATCTCTATGTCAGCCTGAATAGCCCGGATGTAAAGGGTATCCATATGTCCCGGCTTTACCTGCAGATGAACAGCCATCTGGCGAACAGATCCCTGAGCAGGGAATCTCTCGCCCAGCTATTGTCTTTTATGGTGGAGTCGCAACAAGGCATCAGCCAAGGCGCACGGATACAGCTAAAATTTGATCTGTTACTGCAAAGAAATTCCCTGAAAAGTAATAAGCAGGGCTATCAGTCCTATCCGTTCATCATCAGTGCGGAGCTGTTGGATGATCGCCTTAATATCAAGCTGGAACTGACCATACCCTATTCCAGCACCTGTCCGTGCTCTGCTTCATTATCAAGGCAGTTATACAGCGAAGCGGTCGATCGGGAGTTTGGGGGTACAGCCATCGATAAGGAGGCTCTGCTTCTGTGGCTCCAGTCCGATGCCGGTTCCATCGCCACACCCCATAGTCAACGCTCCTATGCCTATCTGAAGATGCAACTGGATGACCACTCTTTTCCTCAACTGCCCGAGTTGGTCGATCGTTTCGAAAAAGCCCTGGGCACCCCGGTACAAACGGTGGTTAAACGCAGCGATGAGCAGGAGTTTGCCAGGCTGAATGCTGAAAATCTGATGTTCTGTGAAGATGCTGCACGACGGATCAAGCGATCACTGGAAGCGATGGATGAGATAACCGACTACTGGTTTAAAGTGGAGCATCAGGAGAGTCTGCATGCCCATAATGCGGTAGTCATTGACCAAAAGTACACTGCGGGTAACTGAACTATGCTGCGAAAAATTCCTTCAGGCCTCAGCTCTGAGATGCCTGCGAAAGCCTTTATCGAACCTACGGCTATCGCCTGTAGCTATGTGATTATTGAAGACAATATTTTTGTCGTAACTTACGCGGCAATCCGTGCCGGTGAGGTGGACGCCAATGGCAATATGGAGCCGGTTATTATCAGAAAGCTCGTAAAGAAGATTTTCAGGCGCTATGGCGCTGGGCGGCTGAGTTTTCAGCATTAGAAATGTAGCGTAATGGGAATAAACTCCAGCCATTGACGGAAGAAGAACAATACAAGTCAGAACTGAAAGAGGCTCTCTTTACCGGGATTGAAAACACCTACGATGACTTAGAGAAGCATCGGTTTAGGAATTCTTTTTAAGACTTCTGTAATTGCATCATACGGCATAGTTGTTTTTCGGAAAAATCCCGGCCAATCTCATTCGTCAATTGTCGCGCCGCTGCAGCGACAATCTGCTTGCCGTATTCGCACGCTAACCGCCCTGTGTTTCTTGAATATAGGTTTTTATCAGGTAATTGTTAACTTAATCGTATCTTCCATAACAAAAGCTTTATAGTTTTTTTGACCAAAACAGTACTATGTGTATAGTAAACAACGCCAGACACGACTTATAAAT
>NZ_JBFIIH010000227.1:0-3593 GCF_041601355.1 Neptunomonas sp. | reverse complement strand
CAGAGGTGTCTTTCTGACCGCTGATATCTAAAGACCAGCCTTTCAGACGGCCGCGATCAGCCAGGGCGAGATCCTGCACATGCAGTGCCCACTCTCCCTTCACGGGTTCGCCGGTCAACGCCAGCAAATTGGGTACAGAGGAGATATCAAAATCAACCCGCAGATCGTTGGCACTACCACCGGTACGATCATGTAAAGGAACAACGCTGCCTGAGGGAGAGATCAAGCTGACACGCAGATCACCAATATAGGTGTGGCTGATATCAACACTCACGGTAATAGCCGAGAGCCCGAACACTTTAGCGCAGTTGATTTTATCCTTGATACCTCTGACATTATTGTCAGGAATACTCTTATTCGGCTCAGAGCTGGCTTTAAATACCTTGTTGGCGACCGGCTGACGGCGGCTTAACGCTTCTGCTACTGCCGCATTTGCATCCACACGGCCGTGACCAAACCACGGGCTCCAGCTACCTTCCGCATCGCCATTGTCAATAAATGCACCATTATGAAAGGGCGCCACCGGAGACACATCCCAGCCGGTATTAGCGTCAAAACTTGCGGGGGGCGTACGAGGATAATCACTAAAATCCAGATCTTTAGACGCGGTTTGCTTAAGGATCGAAATCACCTCAAGCGCACTCAAATTTGGGTTTGATGAGATAGTCAGTGCCGCAACGCCAGCCACCAGAGGCGTCGCGCTTGACGTACCGCCAAAACTATTTGTCACCCTGCCGAATTCACCCGTAGTGGTGGTAATACCCAAGCCCCGGACGGTCATCCGGTAATAGGCATGGCTGTTACTGGATGGCGCACAAACACCAATACCCGGCCCATAATTAGAGTAGTGACTACGTCTGGCAGTGCTGGCCAATGCAGCAACATGCATCACACCGGGAATTCCTACAAGATTGTTACGAAACACACGCGTCGTATTAACACCCACCCAGACCAGAGCGCCGCCTTGCACGTCAACACCGTGATCGTATGGGACATCCTGATTAGCGGTATGGTTGATCAGGCAGTTTTCATTCCCTGCTGCCCATAAAAACACAATCCCTTTACCACGACGGCCACCCGTTAATGCCAAACCTTTAATACGGTTGATGACCGGCAACGCCCACACACTGGTAGGCACACCACCCCATGAGTTCGACATCACATCGGCTTTATCAGCAATATAGTTAAGCGCGGTGAGTAACTTAGAATCACTGATAAATAACGAAGGCCCCGACGACTCCCATTGAATCGGCAACAATTGGCAACCCGCTGCTGCACCCACCGTCAGCACCGAGTCAATCTCACCACCAATAACACCACAACAGGACGTTCCATGATTAGAACCTGCCTTATACATCTGCCGGGGATCCGCGTCTATATCCATGGGGGTTACCAAACGCGAACCACGAAAGTACCCCCATGAAGCAAATTTATCAGGCGAATCAAAATCGTGATGATCCAGCTTGCAACCATCATCAGACACAGCAATGACAACCTCGTCACTGCCGAATCCATCCATTAAGCTCCAGGAATTCTCACACAGGGCGCTGGAACGAACATCAAAATCCGGATCATTCAGATGTGTATGTAAATGCCATTGTCTTGAATAATCAGGATCAGTAGGAACAGAGAACTGCTCAGCATTCATCCGCTGATTCAGGTCATGCTCTACTGCCTCTATCAAAGGCTCCTCTTCTGTGAGTTTCACCACCAATTTAACCGGATTCATGCCGGTATGATTAGTGAGCTGAAACAGGTAATCCCGATCACTGTACGTGGCTTTTTTCACTAATGCATAGCGTCCAGCGAGTGCGTCAACATCCTGATCAGAAAGCGCCTCTTTAAAGGTGACAAAAATCCGGTCAGTAATTAAAAACTCAGCCCCTGAATCCGCTTCGTAATATGCATGATGGGTAGGTGCGACAACACGGCTACGCTCCATTAAGGCATCAAGCTTAGCTCCACTGGTATTGATTCGGGTGGAAGCGGATGACACCTGCTCAGATGAAGCAATAGCGGCATCGTCCAAACTCGCAGGCAATGCTCTAACCACCATCTGATCAGGACTTTTTTCCAAAGCGACCTTTTGGCCGCCGCGATAGGTGTAGGTTTTAGCTGACTTATTCATCATATGCCTCCTAACCGCTTACTGTTGTCGTTCCTCGTTTTACCTTGAGAACTACTGACTATTTGAATTCGCCATTGAGCCACTCTGACTTTAATTATCCTGCGTTTTATCTGCAGGAGCAGCCTGCTTCCATTTACCAGTAGTCCAATAACCGCCGCCTCTAATCGTTCCAATATGCGCCTTCACTTCGACCTGCCAAAGATTGGCAAGTAACTGACTAAAGCTTTCTCCAAGCTTTCCATCACCAACGTTGCAGCCTCGTAAAACCGCTTTACCGTTATCACAAAACTTAGGGGTTAGCCGAGCTAGGAGGTTTGCCATTGCTGCATCGTAGATATCTGATGTGGAGTCCAGAGCTCCACCCCTAATATGTTTTCCAGCAATATTGCCTGTTCCGTCTCCAACTGAAATACTGCCTGGAGAGCCATGACCTATAATGGTTAATGAGCCTATACAACTGCCAATTTCTAGTTCATTTTCGATCGATTTGACCATTCCCTCAACGCTGGATACATCAATTTGCCCCCAGGTCAAAACACCCCCTGCCACGTTGAAGCCATTCCAGCTATCTCCCCAATCCAAAACCGTTACATCTTTATTCTTAATAGCACTTTTACCTGAACGCACGCCCTTAAACTTACTGTTTGATGACAACACTGATGGAATAAAAGCCTCCCGCGTAACCGTGTTGTAATACATAAATTGAACATTAGGATGAGGGTGTGGCCTTATAACCCAAACCTGCTGGTTTTCACCTTGGCTAACATTGATTACCTTTCTCACACCCTCCCAACTCATTACTGCAAATGTATTCGTAATCTCATGACGCTGATATTTGGGGTCGCCCGGATTAGATTCAGCGGTTAGAAATTCAACGCTATAAAGTGCATCTTTTGTCACATGCGCTTCAATATTTTTTTGATCATCTCCCGTTAAATCAAAAAACGTTGTCACTCCATCTTCGTAGTTTATCGTGGGAGAAAATTTTGCGGGATCACTCAGGATGTATTCATCTTCAACCATCATTGATTTACGTAATGAGGCCATTTTAACTTTCACTTTATTGCCACTGCCTGGATAGTAAAACTGAACGGCAACCTCCTTTGTACCTCCCGCCATCAAATTGAAAGTGTAATACCCTTTATACGATACATCCGGATCCCGCTTTAATCTGACAACATCTTTATCACCAGAAAAATTTGACGTGAGCTGTTGTTTATTCTGAATGTTTCTACTCATTTGCAACGGCCTCTGCTGCACAACATGCGTCATCTCATGGGCCAGCAATCGTCGTCCGCTATAGGTTTGTGGGGCAAACCGGCCTGCTGCAAATACAATATCCTGTTTCACCGTATAGGCTTGTGCGCCCAACTCCCGTGCTGATTGATCAGCAATGCTGCCGGTATGTACCCGCACACCCGAGAAGTCATAACTAAAGCGCTGACTCATCTCCTGCTGTAATGTT
>NZ_JBFIIH010000226.1:0-3645 GCF_041601355.1 Neptunomonas sp. | reverse complement strand
GTGTTTTATGATGGGATTGTTAGTATGAATCATGAGAGTTACCTTTTGTTTTGATTTAAGATTCGACACCTTTATCAAAACGGGTAACTCTCTCTTTTTCAAGAAGATGTGTCAGGTCTAGTCGGAACTAATACACGTTAAGAGCCATGACAATGCCTTGCTGGTAGTTATCTTTTGCAGTTGGCATATATCCTCCTTGAATACGTAAAGACGTCCTATCTTCATAGAGTATCCGCTGAAAGCAGAGCTGATGTCTATTATTCGTATGTATGAGAGAGGATCGCTATATTTTCGATAATGTGACTTTTCTTCTTTAACTTTCAGGAATTAAAACTCATCTCTTAATCCGCTTTTAAATCGGGTCCATTTTGTATCAATAATCATGTTTCCTGAGTATTGAACCATCCAGTAAAGATCATCTTTTTTCCAAACAAGTCGCCATCTTGAACAGTATTTGTTTTTCTTTAATGGGATGAATTTACATGTTCTTTCGCTTTTTATATCCATCAGCGGATTTCCCCATGCCTGGATCACTTTGTTAACGTTTGATCCGGGAGGTGCGAGCTGTCCATCGGGAAGCCTGATAATGGCAGATGAAGCAAATACATTTAAAGAGAGCGTGAGAAGTGTGGTAACTGCAATAGCGTGTTTCATTTATTAACATCCTTGTTGCGTATACTTCCCTTTTTATTATTTTTGCTTTGGGGTAGCGGGTTTCGAATCTGTGTAATTATACGTGAAATCAATCATTTATCTGGCCCCGTGACATCAGCGTGTCTGTTAGGTATTTTACGATAGGGATGATGTAATTGACTTTCTCCGACTCAGTCAATCTTGATCTGGCGAAAGTAGTAAGTTCATCAAGGTCGTCATTACTAAGATTTTTTATTTTATCATTCATTTCCTTAGAAACTACTTCTGATCCAGAGTTGCGTAAAAAATGGTCTAAAAAAATATAATAGTATAGCTGGCTCATAGTAGGAATGATTTCATTTAATACATCGGTTTTTATTTGACGATGTAGTTCTAGCTCAAAACGATCACTATCTAGTATTGAACCTTTTAATAGATTTTCTTTGTAAAAAGGAGAAAATTCAATCGATGATGAAATTATAAGATAAAGATTGTATAAGTCCGAATCGCTTCTGAAATAACAGTCGAAAGACTTTATGGAATTTGCTTTATTGTAAGCGTTATTGATTTTGATCAGCTTTGATTCTGTGTCCTTAGTCTTTAACCCGATTATGAAAAATATTGAATGTAATTGGTTTTTTAGACTGAGTGATTCTAAAGAAGGTGTAAAAGAATAGTCAGGGTAAACAAATTTATGTAATTGGTTTGGAGTTAAAATTGGATTGATTTTTCTTTCACTAACTTCTTTTTCTAAGAATTTTGTTAGCTCTTCTAAATGCTTAAAGTAGTTGGAAAATCGATTTTGGTTTAGCGTAATTTCTATTTGAGAATTTGTTTCCTCAGATCTTTTTATAGCTGCATAAAGTCCGCTGAAAGGTATTGAAAGACCTGCCATATACAAAAAAAACTTGAAGTCTTGACTTAAAACTTTTATTCCATGTGTACTCAAGTCGAAAGTATAGCCTTCTTTCCAAGCAAGTGCAGAGCCTAAAAGAAAAGCGAGGGTAGCTGGTGTTAAGGTCCAAAACCAAAAATGCATATCCTTTTTTAAAGGAGCTATTTGGCCATTTAAGTATGAATTAATTGATCCATCTTCCATATATCTTCCTTATCATGCCCCAGTCTTTGTGGCCCATTTGTTGGGCTACCCAGAGAGGATTTTTGCCGGTTGAGAGTAACATTGAAGCGAAAGTGTGCCTAGTCTGGTATGGGTTTCTGTATTCAATATTTGCAGCTTTAAGAGAGGACATCCAAATACGTTTTCTGATGATATGGTCGCCTTTCCATTGTTGGTCAGTTGTGGGGTCATGAAAAACTCGCAGCTTGTCCTTAGTATATTGACACTGGTCTTCAATAGCTTTTTTCGCTTCTGGTTGAAGCTCTACTGTTCTTATACCCGAAGTAGTCTTCGTTGTTTTCTCGCGGTTACGCACAATAGCAACACGGACATAGAAGCGGTTGTTTTCCAGGTCGATATCTTCCCAACGTAGGGCGATCAGTTCGGATGTTCTAAGCCCAGACTAGGCAGCAAATTGAATCAGGTTCCTCTCTTGTCCTTCGAGCTGGGCAAGTATCCGTGAGATTTCATCTTGGTTGAATGGTTGCGGTTCCCGTGTTTCTGGCGAACGATAACGGAAACGATCCATAGGGTTCGAATCAATATGCCCATCATAAAAGGCTTCTTGAAATGCTTGGCGAAGTGGGCCGAGTACGTTGTTTACTCGTTTGTTGCTGATGTTTAGTGTTTCCAGCCAGTCATGGACATACGAGTGCTGAAATTCATCCAACGTGAGTTTTCTGATGCCGGGTATCAAGTTCCCCATAAATAGGCTGTTATGTGCTGCGCACTTGGTAGAAAATGCAAAATAAGTCCACTTGATGCGTGGTATTAGTCATCCACTACAGGTACACCCCATATGAATGTCGTAAGAACCACTTCAGCAAAAAACTGGGTAATGAGCACCCTCATTATTATCTTGCTAGGTTTGGGGTTCACCAACACGCTAGATAGTGTCGCTGAAAGCAAACTCGAGGCCGCGTTTACCAATGCCTTAACGACGTTTGCTGTTGTGCGTGGAATTAATGCTGTCATCTCTGTCGTCCAGGGAACCGAAGTGGCGATTGAGCCAGGTGGTGTTGGCGTGATATTGACGCCCGGTGAAATATTGGACCCTGCAAACGACTTAATAGAACGATTTTCCTGGATTGTACTGGCGGCAAGTACATCGTTAGGCGCTCAAATTATTCTCTTAAAAATCGGCACTTCCGGGATCGCTAATTATTTAGTGATTTTGTCAGGCTGTATTCTGTTAATCAGTATATGGACCTCTGTTTTAGTCAATAGTCGTTGGAAAGGTATCCTGATTAAGTTATCTATTTTGTTGATATTCATAAGGTTTTTAATACCAGTTGTCGTGCTTGCGAATGAGGTCGTATACAGTTCAATACTCAGTCCTACCTATATTGACTCGCAGGCAGTACTGCAAAATGTGGAGAGTGATGTTCAGGCATTGCAAACGCGAGACAGCTCATCTGTTGCTGATGAATCGGAAGAGGGGATTTTAGGCTATATTAGCCGTTTTTATGAACGCACAACCAATAGCATGAACATATCCGCCCGATATAGAGAATATGATGAAAAAATAGCGGGCGCGAGCAAACATATCATTAACCTGATCGCAGTCTTTATCTTCCAAACAATCGTGTTCCCGCTGATTTTCCTTTGGCTCGCTGTCAGGTTTTTTCGAATGCTAATCAATAGCAACTTCTGGCTTCATCCCACCCAAAATGATCAAATCAAGCAGGGGCAGGACTGACTTATTAAACGGTGCTATTAAGTACAATTGAATCACACCTCGATTTGAATTTTTATTGTTTTGTGCGAAGTGAGGGGCTTACTGATTTTGAAAGTATTATTCAGGCTTTGGATTAACAGGTGCTGTGGTAGATGGTTTGTCAATCAAAGGATGGGGCTCAGTTGAGCTACTGGAATCATCTCTCTGTAGCGATGAC
>NZ_JBFIIH010000225.1:0-3649 GCF_041601355.1 Neptunomonas sp. | reverse complement strand
TTTCACGCTTACCCGGAGTCAGCACGTAAACCTATTTTCATTTCGGGATGAATTACTGGAACGGGCAGCAGTTCACTGCCAGGACTTCTATGAAGTTGCACACAGATATAATTATTTAATAGAGAAACGCTTAGATGTGACCATCGCAGGCCCCGCCCCTACCGTTACTATTTCGACATCTGATATTGGTAAAAATACAGCGAGTGTGACGATTTTTTGTCCTTCAGATCAGGCACTGGATATTGAACAAAAAATAACGCAGGATTTTATGGAATTATGGTATTCAGAGCTAAAAAATCTGCAGGAGGCGCTTCCTGAATACGCTGTATAAATAAGCCTCAGCCGTTCTGTTTTTGACGATTGACAACGAACTCTATGTATACGATTGTATATCTTGCTGTTCAGCCTGTTTGATAGGTACCAAGTTCATAGATGGGCTCCTTGCAGCTTCCGTTATCGCCCCTTCATCATTCGCATTTCGTTATCTTTAGCGTCGAAAGCATAGGGTAAATTTTTTTAAAAAAACCGCTTGAAAAAGAGTGTGGCGACCCTATTTAAGATATGTGGCAAGCTTGTCCACCCCGGAAACTTTGCCGACATGATTGTTTATTATTTTAATTCGCTTCTTATGGAGGTCTTATTATGAACTCAATTGATTTAACCCCTCTTTACCGTAGTAGTGTGGGTTTCGACCGCTTAGCGTCTTTGATAGACCATGCACTAGCAACCGAAACAAATACTAACGGGTATCCCCCATACAATATCGAAATGCTGGATGAAAAACGCTACGCAATCACACTTGCTGTGGCTGGTTTTTCACAAGAAGAGATCGATATTCAGGTTGAAAAAGGTGTGCTGGCAGTACGTGGCAATAAACCAGAGAGAAATGAAACTAAGTTTTTGCATCGGGGTATAGCGAATCGGACGTTTGAGCGTAAGTTTAATCTGGCCGATTATGTTGAGGTAACCGGGGCAGATCTTATCAATGGCTTGCTGACCATTAGCCTGGTCAAAGAAATACCGGAAGCAATGAAGCCTAGGACTATCGCCATTAACACTAATGAGCCAGTATTAGAGCACAATGCTAAGGAGCAAATAGAGGCTAAGGGCGCTTAAACGAATTGCGGTGAGTACTAGCGGTGCTCACCGCTTCTTGCGCTGTTTAATCTACATGTTATCAGAAGTAAATTCGGCTAGCTAAATTTCATTATCAAAGAATGATGCTGGTAGAGTGGGCTTGAGCTGCTACACATCAACCTCTACTTTAGCCAGCCTGCAATTCAACGTCGACTTGACGTATATTTTGTTCGCGCTGAATCTGCAATGTGACAACATCACCAACTTTATAATCATCCAGTGCCGATAGTAGTTGCGCTACGCTGCTGATCTCCCTGCCATTTAAATTTATAATGATATCTCTTGGGAGGATAGCACTGTTCCTGGCCATGATGGCTCCTTTAAGACCTGCTTTATCAGCGGAAGAACCCGGTATAACGTTTAATACGACCACTCCCTGTACGTCCAGTATTTTTGACAAGTGACTATTTAGCTTCTCATCTACGGTGATCCCCAAAGAAGGCCTGATGTAACGGCCATTGCGGATCAGCTCCGGAACAATACGCATAATGGTATCGACAGGGACCGAGAAACCAATGCCGGCAGATGCGCCAGACGGACTGTATATCATCGTATTAATACCAATGAGCCTTCCGGCTGAATCCAGTAAAGGTCCACCGGAGTTACCAGGGTTGATCGCTGCGTCGGTCTGTATAAGGTTGTCAATTGTGACACCGCCAGTACCTGCATCTAAGCTGCGATCAAGCGCGGATACTATGCCTGTCGTCAACGTCCAGTCGAGGCCAAAAGGGTTGCCAATGGCAAAGACCTTCTGTCCGACTTTCAGGTCGTGACTGGTACCAATAGGAACTGGTGGCGGGGGTTGGAAAGCAACGCCGATTTTGAGAACAGCAATATCATGTTCGGGACTCGCGCCCACCAGAGCTGCCTGATAGTCCCTGCCATCAGCCAGCTTTACATTGGCCTGAGACGCACCCTGAATAACGTGATAGTTAGTAATTACGTGACCTGCGTCGTTCCAGATAAAGCCAGAACCGCTGCCGCGAGGTACTTGAAATATATTACGAGACCATGTGTCTCGTACTAAATGAGCCGTTGTAATAAATACAACAGAATTCCGCGATGATTCAAATAACTCTATGGTGGTCTGCTCATCGGCCGCCATATCTCCACGTGGAGTGATGACTCTTGGCGTACCCTCTTGTGCGCTAAACCACGATTCTACAGCGGGCATGAATTGCCAAAAAAGCATCAAAAACGCAACGCAGCTGGTAACAATCAACCATCGGCGTAAAAATCCATCAGGTGAGTTATGCGAATAATTCATAGCAGGTTATGCCTTATAAATTATAGAAAAAATGTATATATCCATGTCAAAACACGACGTATGGTGATTAATGGAGAGAGTATTCATCATATCCGCTATAGCCGGAATTTTCTGCACGACTGCTAAAAAGTATTCGAAAAGACTCTAAAGACAACAACTACGGTTTCTCCTGTAGGTGAAAAACCTGTTCAGTGACTGACTGATATCAGAGCGAGAGATTGTTACAGGCCATATAAAGAGGCACTCATCTAATGTGACTGCGTCCAGATCTGCTCGAGTAATGATGCGTTGGTGTATATGGGTATAGCCGTCTGTTCATTTGCATTATAAATATAAGCATAAAAACTATTGATTTTTATTATGTGTGGTATGCGTATATTCTGTTTTGGATGTTAAGAGATAGCTGATTTTATGCAAGGTAAAGCTCTTGCCAAATTAATGTCGCCTTAGCGCGTTGTGGAGCAATAGTCTTGCTGCTTGAAGAAATGATGCGCCTAACTATTGTGCTCACTGAGGGGCCCGGCTTGTTCATTGATGAGTCCTCTTCGTTATAGATTGGAATTGCTACGACGTGCAAATACACAGTTTTCTCTCCGAGCTTAGCTGTGATTTTAGTTTTTAGGCTTGTATGGCAACTACGTCTTTTGGCTGCAGTATGTTTACAGTGCAAAGTGAGTCTATCTAGTTTGTCTGGCGCCGGATAACGGGCAGGAAACAATAATTATAAAACCAAATATGTGACTAGGCTGTTTGGCTTAGTAGGAGGTAACGATGTTTAGTAAAGGTGACCAGGTTCAGGGATACGACGATGTCCTGTGGGCGGCGGTAGTTAAAGAAGAAGTACGTCAGGAAGAGCATATCGAACTGATAGCCTCTGAGAACTATACCAGCCCGCGTGTCATGCAGATGCAAGGTTCTGTACTGACGAACAAATATGCAGAAGGTTACCCTGAAAAGCGTTACTACGGTGGCTGTGAATACGTTGACCTGGTAGAGCAGCTGGCGCTGGATCGTGCTAAAGAGCTGTTCGGTGCGACGTATGCTAACGTTCAGCCACACTCCGGTTCACAGGCCAATGCTGCCGTTTACATGGCGCTGTGCGCACCGGGCGATACTATTCTTGGCATGAGCTTAGCGCACGGTGGTCACCTGACGCATGGTTCGCATGTTAATTTCTCCGGCAAAATGTATAACGCCGTTCAGTACGGTTTAAATGAAGCGACAGGCGAGATCGATTACGACGAA
>NZ_JBFIIH010000224.1:0-3695 GCF_041601355.1 Neptunomonas sp. | reverse complement strand
TGCTCAATCAGGTGGATGTCAAAAAAGGTGCTAAATACTACGGCGAGGAGTATGGCGGCTATTACGATGTCTATGGTTATAGCAGCGAAAAAGCATGATAGATCTGCATTGTCATCTGTTGCCGGGTGTTGATGATGGTGCGGTTGATCTGCCAGAGGCGCTTAGTTTAGCGCGACTGGCTGTTGCTGATGGGATTAGCCATGCGGTGTTGACGCCGCATGTGCACCCGGGTCGATATGATAATTCCATTGCGGGTTTGCAGCCGCACTTTGTCGCATTCAAAGAGGCGTTGGCCGAGGCCGATATTGCGTTGGCTGTTTCATTGGCGGGCGAGGTGCGTTTAAGCCCCGAAGTGTTACAGCTTGTCGCCGCTGATGAACTGCCTTTTATCGGCACCTGGAATGGCTATAACGTGGTGCTATTAGAATTGCCGCATAGCCATATTCCGCCGGGTAGTGACAAGTTAGTTAAGTGGTTGTTGGCGCGTAATATTCTGCCGATGATTGCTCACCCTGAGCGTAATAAAGATATTATTCACAATCTTGATAAGATCCTGCCTTTTGTTGATCTGGGCTGTTTATTCCAGATTACTGCTATGTCGGTGACCGGTGAGTTTGGTATGCCGGCGCATCAGCGTGCACATGAAATTCTTGAAAATAATTGGGCGACAGTGATCGCTACCGATGGGCACAACCTGCAGCATCGTCCGCCGATTTTGTCTAAAGCGCGGCATGTGATCGAGCAGATGTATGGCGCAGCGCGTGCAGAACTGCTGTTTGATAAAAATCCGCAGAGGATTCTTTTTGGTACGGATGCTGCTGGACAGAGTGTTGAGTAACGAGATGAATAAGGTGCTGGATCAAGCTCTGAAAGAGAATAAAGCCTCTGAGCAGGACGAAAGCGTTAAGCAGTCATCGAAGCAATCATCGAATTTTACCCTGCCGCGCATTGCAGCGATGCTGGTTATCCTGCTGTCGATTCCGTTGATTTATCAGTCTTTTCGCTGGGCCATGGCGGATATGAATGCATACCCGGTGCGTTATGCAATTGAGCGTTGGCAGTCTTCGGATGAGGTGGTCACGTTAGCCGCGCTGGATAAGGCGACAGATGATATCGATACGTCGCTGAGCTGGAGCGCGAATAACGCCGAATATTACGAGCTGAAAGCCCGTTTGGTGCACTATCGCGGCTTACTATATGCCGAACAAATCAGAGAACAGCGTGAGCAGGCTAGTGAGCAGGCTTCTGAACAGGCTTCTGGGCATACTACAGAACAGCCTGCAGACGGCTCATCTGTAGTTACTTCTAAAGTAAGCTCGGAAAATAAGCCTGAAGCTAGTTTTGAAGTTAAGGCTAAAGGAAGCTCTGAAGATAAGGCCAAACAGGTATCAGAGCTGACGGCTAATTTTGAGACAACGATTCGACAAGCGCTCAGCTTACACGAGACAGCTATTCAACACCGGCCCCACTGGCCATATAGCTGGGCCAATAAAAGCCTGATGAAGGCGTATTTAGGCGAGTTTGATGAGGATTTTTCAACCGCAATAGCGCAGGCAGCTAAATTTGGACCGTGGGAGTTGAGCGCTAATCTTACAGTGCTTGAGGCCGGCCTGATGGGCTGGAGGCACTTAGCACCTGACTTGAAAATGCAGATAGTCGCGGCGGCCGAACGCGCCACCGAGCATCGTTTTCAGTCGGTACGTTCATTATTAGATCGTTATACGCTGCGTTATCCTGTATGTGCTCAAATGACACGAACCCCTGCACAAAAGAAACTCTGCCAATAGCTCTTATTCCGGGGACAGTTTACTTAATTCTTATTCCGGGGACAGTTTACTTAATTCCCCGTAATATTCTGACCATTATTGACTACAGGCCGCTCTCTGTTGGACTTAATAACCCCTTTTTTTCAAACCTTATTTTTGGTTTTTCTGGCTGAATTTGGCGATAAAAGCCAGTTAGTCGCTATGACCCTGAGTGCCCGGTACCGGCCGTGGCCGGTTATTATTGGTGCGGTGGCTGCCTTTTCTGTGCTTAACCTGTTGGGTGTGCTTTTTGGTGGTGTGATATCGCAATGGATCCCCGGGTGGATCGTCGCGGTGGTGGTGGCTGTTCTGTTTTTTGTTTTTGGCTTTCAGTCGCTACGTTTCGAAGAAGAAGCGGAGAGTGATGAAAACGTTAAAGTCGGTAAGCAGTTGTTGGTGTCGGTCTTTCTGCTGATCTTTGTTGCTGAGTTTGGTGATAAAACTCAGTTGGCTGTCGCGGCGCTGGCGAGTGTTAATAACCTCTGGCTGGTCTGGGGCGGCGCTACGTTGGCGTTGTCACTCACGACTCTGCTTGGCGTGATTGTTGGTCAGGCGTTATTCCAGCGAGTACCAATCAGTTGGATTCATCGGGGTAGCGGTGTCCTCTTTATCGCATTCGGCTGTGTAGCGTTATATGGCTTATTCCGGGGACAGCTTACTTAATTCATCAGGCTTATTCCGGGGACAGTTTACTTAATTCATCAGTTCTGTTGCGATAAGCTATACTCGATAAGGATCTATCGAATGCAAGGAGCAAAACTATGGCCAGGATGGCTCGAGTGGTTATTCCAAACTATCCCCACCATATTACCCAGCGTGGCAACCGCCGCCAGGAAACCTTTTTCATAGGTGATGATTACCAAGCTTATATTTCTCTGTTGAGCAATGCTAAAAAGCAGGCAGGCATAGATGTATGGGCTTATTGTCTGATGCCAAATCACGTACATCTGGTGGTGGTTCCCGAGCATGAAGATAGCCTGGCGGTTTTTTTTCGTGCAGCGCACCGACAATACACACGGCGCATAAATGTTAGGGAAGGTTGGCGAGGTCATCTTTGGCAGGAGCGATTCCATTCCTTTGTGATGGATGAAACCTATCTGTTGGCTGCTGTTAGGTATGTTGAACTCAATCCTGTTAAAGCTCAACTGTGTCAGACCCCTGAAGATTGGGCTTGGTCAAGCACACAAGCTCATCTAAGGGGAAAGGATGATGCGCTTGTTTCGGTCAGCCCAATGCTGGATAGAATCAGTGATTGGCGAGAGTATCTCGGGGCTGATGAAAATATCGATATGCAAGAACGTATCCGCGAGTACACCCGTACGGGAAGACCTGGCGGTACAGATGATTTTTTGAAAAAGCTTGAGCAACAGACAAGCCGTATTTTACATAAAGGAAAACCAGGGCCTAAAAGTAGAGGAATTAAGTAAACTGTCCCCGGAATACGGAATAGAATTAAGTAAACTGTCCCCGGAATAGATAAACTGTCCCCGGAATAGACGCGGTCCCCGGAATAGCCGGTGCTACGTTGGCCTTGTCGTTAACTAACGTGTTGGGTGTGTTCGTTGGTCAGGTATTATTTCATCGGGGTAGCGGTGTGTTCTTTCTCGCATTCGGCTGTGTAGCGTTATATGAGTCGATTCATCTGTTTATTTTAATTTAGGGTCAAGCCTTGCTGAGAAAATAATATAGAAGGTGATAGCCATCATAACGACCACCTTCCATACCTAGTGCTACTTCTATATCTAATGTCTAGCTCGGAAACGCGAAAGATACGCCTTCACGTACACCGCTTGAAGGCCAGCGCTGTGTAATCGTTTTACGTTTGGTGTAAAAACGTACCGCATCAGGGCCATAGGCATGCAGATCACCAAACAGTGAGCGCTTCCAGCC
>NZ_JBFIIH010000223.1:0-3775 GCF_041601355.1 Neptunomonas sp. | reverse complement strand
GAAAAAGTGCATACCACAGAAGTTTTCAGGACGTTTCAGAGACTTGGCCAACTCAGTAATCGAAATAGTGGATGTGTTCGATGTCAGAATCGCATCTTCAGGCATGTGGCCTTCTACTTCAGCCAACACTGCTTTTTTAACATTAATATTTTCTACGACCGCTTCAACCACCAGATCAACACGATTGAAATCGCCATAGCTCAGGGTAGGTGTAATTCGATTGATTGTTTGCGCCATTTTTGTGACATCTAAGCGGCCACGTTTAAGCTGCTTACCTAATAGCTTATTCGCTTCATCCAGCCCCAACTGGAGCGCCCCTTGATTGATATCTTTCATCAAGATAGGCGTGCCTTTAACCGCTGACTGATAAGCAACACCACCGCCCATGATACCTGCGCCCAATACAGCGGCCTGTTTTACCGGCGAACCCTGCGCTTCATATTTCTTACTGACTTTTTTAACATACTGGTCTTTCATAAACAGACCAACCAAGGCCGGAGTCACCGCATTTTTTGCTAACTTAACAAAATTTTTGGCTTCAACTTCCATCGCTGGTTCGCGCTGCATCGTGCAGGATTTCTGAATCGTTTTCAGCACCTGCATAGGCGCAGGATAATGCGGACCGGCTTTAGCACCAATCAAACCTTTCGCGGTTTCAAATGCCATCATCTGTTCGATAGCATTCAATTTAACCGGGGATTTCTTCTCATCCCGACGGGCGTGGTAATCAAACTTGCCGGCAATGCACTGCTTAACCAGATCAATCGCCGCAGCACGTACCTGATCCGTTGCTACAACCGCATCAACTGCACCATCTTTCAGCGCATCTGCCGGACGTTTTTCAGCACCGGCACAGATCCACTCGTTTGCATTATCAATACCGATCAAACGTGGCAAACGTACCGTACCACCCCAACCAGGATAAATGCCCAACTTCACTTCTGGCAGACCTACTTTTGCCGTATCAGCCATAACTCGATAGTCTGTCGCCAGCGCCAGCTCAAAACCACCGCCTAATGCGATACCATTGATGGCTGTTACTGTTGGGAATGGCAGGTCTTCAATTTCGCTAAACAGACCTTGTAGCCGGATCAGATTCGCGACAATGGTCTCTTCAGCATGACCGAACATCTGCGCAAATTCGGTAATATCAGCACCAACAATAAAACTATCTTTGGCACTGCTAAAAACAACGCCGGTTACCCCTGCCGTTGTTTGCAGCTGAGTAACCGCTTCTCGTAGTTCTTGCATAGCCAATTGACTGAGTGTGTTTACTGCCTCATTTCTGAGATCAAACACCACCTCATAAATACCCTCTTCAACTGCTTGCAAGCGGATCGCTTGACCTTCCATTAACATGGGATGACTCCATACGTCAGGTTATGTAATATTATTTTGTGACTTATGTCGCTAAGTTATTCCAGTCTAGCCGGAAGTGATATTGTTACAATGACAGTTTCAATCAGCATCACTAACGATACCCTCCAATAGCCAATATACCCCAATAAGCACTGGACATACTATTACACCAATCAGTAACAATTTAATTCAGTCAGAGCCGTACATGCCTAATGCTGAGTGCTGCGAGGTAAGATGCGAAAAAGCCCCTCAGTGTGTGTGATAAGATCGAGATTTAAACAATGATGCTGGTTTTAAGCGGCCTGAGAATATCGAGCGGAAAGAGTCGTACATACAGATAAAAATCAGAAGTAAAAGACAAAACATGAACGGATTCATCTTCCAACAAACATTCGGGTAAAAATAGATTTTTGGTAAAGGTGAGTAGGAATTTCAGCTTCAATCTTCGCATGCAGTGCCGGTAATTTTGACCAGTGAACTCCTTGTTTATGGTGGTGTGCGGTATGATATCCGAGGTTGCCGGTTAAACGATTGAAAAGCGGATCCAGGTTATTGTAAGAGGCTTCAAATTCGTTTTCCGTATCCAGACCTGAATGATGATCGTATGTCACATAGGCGGTGAAAAGAAGGCTGGTGATCATGGGTAATACGAATAGCATCAAGCCTGCAACGGGCTTATACCAGACAAGAATGGCGACGATAACAGATGTTATCGCGGTATAAATAAGAAAGGGTTTTAATTGTTTGGGGTAGCGTTTTCCTACGTGGTAGCCCCGTGTATAAGCGGTCAAGGCAACAATCAGCGTGTACTCTACCACTCCCATACGAGTAGCGTCTTTGCGTTTCCAACGGCTCTCATCCTGCTCTTGATTAAGAAAGTTCACATGGTGGCCCAGAACATGATGAAGGCGCCAAAGGTGTGTTGTTACACCGGTGTGCAAAGCGTAAATGAATTCTAAACCACGATTGAGTAAGGTATTTCGAAATGTAAAAAGGTGTTGGTGGTGGTGATTCCATGCGCAGATGACCCCTTTTGGAAGAATCATCAGCAGATAATAGCTAACAAGAAGCACTATGTCATTGACTGTAAAGTACAGGACAAAATCAATAATAGTCAGTATCAGAATGATAAAAACAGGCCAACGATCTTCTTTATACTTGAATTTACTCAATCTTTCGGGCTTTTTTAAATTTTTATGCACGTATGTTACCAGTAAATTAAACGATACTTATCAGTATGTTAGTTAAAATCCCGTTACTCATATTTTTTCTATACTACCTATTCAGGTGTCATAACCAGCTGCTCAGCAAACACCGTAAGGAGCCTGCGTCAGGAGTGTTGATTTATTTCGAGTGAAAAGAAGGCTCTAACAGAGACCTGCGCACAATTAGCATGTGTAATGTTGGCGGTCGGCAATATCCTCCAACGTATTATGTTTATTCTATCTGCTGTACGAGAGTTGCCATCATATCTACCAAAAGTTTAACTATAGTTGACAATGCAACACAAAGTAGCTTTTTGGCTGCTTTTATCTTTCACGAGATGTGACACATCTAGAGACTTATCTCAGGAATGACCTAAGAAGTTACCCCCAGAGCCTGTGGATAACTAGCCTCATAAGCATGGGGTAAACATCACAAAGCTTTTAATACCGCAGTGCAGCGAAATACGAACAAAGTTCAACCAATATTGATAGCATATGCAGGTAGAGTGTTGCGCTATACCTGCGCAAACTTATAGAGAATGACGACAAATGAACAGGATATTTACATTTATTTTGCAAGGACTGATTGCCGTTCTGCCGTTAGGTCTGACTGTATATTTCATCTATTGGCTGTTTACTTTTATGGAGGAACTCGCCAAACCATTGCTGCTCTCACTTATTCCGATTCCCTTCTACTTCCCCGGACTAGGCATTCTTGCCAGTATCGTCGTCTTAGTATTAGTCGGCATAGTGGTGAATCTATACGGTATTCGCTATCTGTTAAAATTAGGCGACCGAATGCTAGAAAAAATCCCGGTGGTGAAATCGGTTTACAGCACCATTCAAGACATTGTCACTGTCTTTAATATTACGAATAAAAAGGATGATTTACGCAGTGTCGTATCAATCGACATGGGCAACAATATCCATCTGATAGGATTCGTAACGGGCGTCGCCGCCGGAAAAAAGCTATTCGCAGAAGATGACAAAGTAGGTGTGTACTTGCCGATGAGTTATCAGATAGGCGGATTTACTGTTTATGTCGAACAAAATCGCTTAACCCGGCTAGATATCAGCGTTGAAGAAGCAATGCGCATGGCAATTACGGCAGGCGTAAAAGCCAAGAAAAGATCATGATGCAGAGAACAAAAAGGGCTGCATTAAGCAGCCCTTCCAAAGGTCCGTAGCGATGCTACGAAAACAACTGTGAT
>NZ_JBFIIH010000222.1:0-3792 GCF_041601355.1 Neptunomonas sp. | reverse complement strand
GAAGTTGTCTTTTTGCCAGTCGGTGTAAACGACGTTATCGCCCAACTGGTTACGACGGTACGGCTGACCCCCATCGATATTCGCAGTCACTGTCGTATAAGAATCAGCAGTCACGACCAAACCATAGTCACGACCAAAGCGGCAATAAACGAAATCACTGTAGTAATTGATGTTGTGGTAAGAAGTAAACAACACGGCCTGCATGTCATTTTCTGCCATATAGCGACGTAACTTTTCCAAACGGGCGTTAAGTTCAGCTTTGGAAAAAGTTGGCTGTACCTTTTCGCCATTGGGAATCGACAACGTCTGTGGCATCTGCATCTTCATGTGTAAAACCCTCTTATTATTTTCTGAATTGATTGCGAATAATCTTACGTTCGGTTGTGGGTCTGGACGCCACAAAAGCAAGTTTGCTTAGATTCAGACTAACGCCAAGCAAGACATAATAGAAATCAATAATTAAAATGGAAACATTTGCAAAACTAATGACAACAACCAGATTCGATCCGCGTCAAAGCACAGCCTGAATTAAAAACAAAAAAACGACATGTGTGATACAGAGAGGGGTGGACTTGCGTGAGCGGGGGGATTCTTAGCAAGGAGAATTAAGAAATCTGTAGTCACCAATACTTCTCGCAAAAAGCACAGGGCACTGATTTCAGGAGATAAGGAATGATGATTTAAGTCGCTCTCATGCAAAAGCATGCTTTATCATCTGAACCGATAAAAAATATACAAATTGCCTCCACAGTAGCTATGAATTGAAAATCCCATAGCCACTGTAGAAGCGCCTAGGTATCTATGCCGTAAAACGCTCTTTAACGCTTTCAGTGATACCTACAACACACACATCCAATAACAGCTTACCATTTTCAGCCGTCGCTTTACGGGCCGAGGATAACGTTCCACTTTCTGGTACCCAGGACTGATCTGAAGGAAAAATGTCATAGGGAGGAAAAGTAGCAGGATCGTGATCCATCACCTTATCCATATTTACCAGGTCAGGATGTAAATGCAGCATTAATGAAGTCTCAAGTACTCCTCCATGCTCAACATCCCAGCCGGTAAAACCATCAGGGAACACTTCCTTAATAGTGTCCTTCGTAACAAAATCCCAGTAAGACAGTAACATCACGTTGGCGTTTATACCTTCATGACGCAGGTGTTCTAATGCCAGATCAATACCCTCGACGATAAACATCGAATTCTCATAGTGACCATTGACCAGAACAAACTTACGGTTGCCATGCCGCGCATAAGCGACAACGACATCACGAATCATATCAATCAGGGTTTTACCGTTAATACATGTGGTTCCCGGAAAGAAATTGCCTCCACCAGATTTCACCTGTGATTTATATCCATATGAGATTGGGTGCGCAACAAGTCCATTCTCCAATTGCTTAGCGACACCTTCTGAAATAGCCTGAGGTATCAACACATCAGGGTTCATCGACATATGCGGTCCATGCTGCTCAATTGCTCCGATGGGAAGCAAAATTACCGCTTCGCCACCCCTAACACGCGCCTCATACGTTTTCCAATCTAGATCTGCCAGTCTGACCATTTTTAAGCCCCTCTTGCAACTGTTGACATAGCTAGCTGAGCCCCAATTAGCTTAGATTCTGCTTTAACACCCTTTGCGAGAGAAAAGCACATAAACACCATCAGTAATGAGAACGGCAGGGCGGCTGTAATTGAGGCTGTCTGTAAAGTACTCAGAGCAGCACTTCCTCCAGCAGTCAGCAACACTGCTGCCACGAGCCCTTGCATAACGCCCCAAAAAATACGGTGACGTATTAACGGGTGCTCAGCACCTTCACTCATAATGGTAGTGAGTACCAAAGTACCCGAATCGGATGAAGTGATAAAATAAGTTGATACCAATAAAGTACCGCATATTGTTGCCAGATAACCCATTGTACCAGCATCCATACCAGCAATTGTCGCATACAGTGCATCAGCCACATTGTTCTTAACAGTATCAGCAATTCCGCCCGCGCCAGTAAGATCAATATTCAGCGCTGTTCCACCGTACGCAACCAGCCAAACAAAAGACAGAGCTGAAGACACTCCCACCACACCCACGATAAACTCACGAATAGTACGTCCACGGGATACCCTGGCAATAAAGACACCAACGAAAGGCGCCCAAGACATCCACCAACCCCAGTAAAAGACAGTCCACCAACCTTGCCACATGTTCTTCCATGTTGCATCAGCATCGCTCCAGGATTGGGTTTGCGGCTCGATGAAGGCGTTCATTGGCACCAGATTAACCATATAATCCATCGTGGTACTCACCAGCAATTTAACGATATAAACGGTTGGGCCTAATATCAGGAAAAATGCCAACATGATTATGGTGAGCCACATATTAGTAATGGATAGGTATTTAATACCTCGTTTCAAACCCGTCATAACCGATACCAGTGCACAAGCAGTGATAACAACGATCAGAATAAGCTGCACTTTAAGGCTTTGAGGAATCTCCCAGATAGCATTTAAACCAGCATTAATCTGTTGTACGCCTAAACCCAGTGAAGTCGCAATACCAAATAGCGTTGCAAAAACGGCAATAACATCGACAGTGATGCCGATTGGACCGTTTACCTTCTCACCTAACAAGGGATACAGGGTGTAACGAATACTCAGCGGCTTTTTCAATCGATAGCAAACAAATGCCAGCGAGATCCCGACTACACAGTAGATTGCCCAGGCATTTAAGCCCCAATGGAAGAAAGTAACTTGCATTGCCTCTTCTGCTGCTGCAGTTGAATTGACTGCCCCACCAAAAGGCGTACCACTTGCAAAGTGAAACATAGGTTCAGCAATCGACCAGAAAATAATGCCTATCCCCTGGCCTGCTGCATAAAGCATCGCGAACCAAGCAAAGTAGCTAAATTCAGGGCGCTCATCATCATCACCCAGACGGATCTCTCCGTGTCGGCTAAACGCCAACCAGGCACAAAAAGCCAGGAAAAAAGCCGCAAGCCCGACATACCAGGCATTTGCAGATAACGTAATGAAAGTACGTGTCTGATCTATGACTGAGGCAGATTCCTCAGGAGCGATCAATGTGTACAACGTGAATATTGCAGTAACAGCGAGTGAAATAAAGACAATATAAGGGTTGATACCCTTAATTGGCCCACTAGTAATAACCATTTTTTTCACCTCTCGGGATTGAAAATAAAACCAATCCCTTGTTATTTTTATTTGAGGTTCCGTTGTCAAAAAACTATTTTACAGTCAAAATTCAAGTACACACTCAAATTTTATCAGCGCTTTATGCCATAACATTCATTTTCCGACAACGGAACAAATACAACATTACTATTTAATTAACCTTTAATAATGTTGTGCTCAGGGCCGAACGGGAACTTAGTGATGTTTTCAACACTGTCCTCGCCGACGACAAGAATATCGTGCTCACGGTAACCGCCTGCGCCCGCCCGGCCTTCCGGCAGCATCAGCATTGGCTCCATCGAAATCACCATGCCTGGTTCGATGATGGTGTGCACATCTTCACGTAATTCCAATCCTGCTTCGCGGCCATAATAGTGGCTCAGGGTGCCGAAAGAGTGACCGTAACCAAAGGTGCGGTACTGCAACACATCATGCTTGAGGAAGATTTCGTTCAATTCGGCGGCGATATCACTGCAACGCGCACCCGGACGGATCAGCTCTAAACCACGACGGTGTACTTCACAGTTGATCTCCCACAACTCCAGATGACGATCAGATGCAAACTCGCTGAACAGCGTGCGCTCCAGCGCGGTGTAGTAACCG
>NZ_JBFIIH010000221.1:0-3856 GCF_041601355.1 Neptunomonas sp. | reverse complement strand
TGGGGTAGTCTGGATACTGCTGCCTTTGGCAGAATCAGACGCTATTATCAAGCTGGCTGAATCGTTCTCTCTTTATCCTCAGCAGCGAATGCTGGTGCGCAACAGCAGCCAGCACCCAGCGCATCGTGAAATTATGCGCTTAAGCCGACATCAAGCCGAAGTCGAACAGAGTGTATTTACACTTTATAAAGAGCATCCCTTCCATACCAAAGCTGCTGCCGCATTGTTCGAGCCGTATTACACGCGCATGAAGGTAGAAGACTAAAATTAATTAAAACAAACGTCCGTTTTATTTACACATTTATTTATTATCAAATACTAATATTATTCTATATATATGATTTTAATATAGTATTTATTTTTGGTGCAAGTTTTGCTTGAGATGAAAACTGTATGCGAAAAGATTGATGTTGCAAGTGTAGGGGGCTGGTAACTTTATTGGGAGGCCTGCGCTTCGCTTTCGGTCTACACGAATAATGAATATTTAAAGGATCTGGATATGAAAAAATTAGCTCTTGCCGCAGTCATAGGTTCAGTGATTGCTGCAGCACCTGCGCAAGCTGCCGTTATGTGGGACTTTAACTTTACCGATGTCAATACAGGCTTTAATGATGTAACAGAGGGCGCCGCTCGTCAGGGCGCATTGCAGACAGCCGGGGATTATGTCAGTAGTTTTTTGACCAGCTATACCGCTACCATTTACATGGATGTGGATGGGTCGACTTCCGGGGGCGGTACTTTAGCAGCAGCAGGCACTAATTTTACGAACGCAACGTACTCCGCAGGATTTACCCAGCGTGGCGATGTTATGACCAAAATATTGGGCGGGGATGCAGCAGACCCAGGAGTTGGAGTCGCTGATGGTACTGTGACATGGAATTTCACCGATTTCGACTGGGAGCTGGGTAGCGATTTTCAAGCAGGCGAGTTTGATTTCTTTTCAACGGCCGTTCATGAGTTATTGCATGCAATCGGCTTTGCTTCTGAGATCACCGAAACGGGTAACGACGGATATGGCACAACCCCCGGTGATGCTGGCGCATGGGCGCCATTTGATGAGTTTTTAACAAGCTTTGATGGTACATCGATTATCAATCCTGCCGATAATTCACTTCTAGCAGGTACTTGGGATTTAGCGAGACTATCTGGCGATGGAGACGGCACGTCGGGCTGTGGCGCTGGTTTACAGTTCAATGGTGCGAATGCGGTTGCTGCCAATGGTGGTAGCGCCGTTCAGATTTACTCCCCAACAATATGGGAAAGCGGTAGTTCAGGTTCACATCTGGATGATAATTGTTATACAAACCCGGGTAATGTCAGTACTTATATGATGGAAGCTCAAACTATTGATGGTCTGGGTGTGCGTACTATCAGTGCATTGGAAGTAGGTATGATGCGCGATATTGGCTATACCAATTTTGGCGTTCAGGCTAATAATACGGTTCCAGAGCCAGGAACAATCTACCTGATGCTCGGTGCTTTATTGGGGTTGTTCGGTTTAAAGCGTCAGAATAGTAAAGTCGCTTAATAATCTCTTTTTGATAGCTTAAAATACATATTAAGCATATCTTGGGCTCGTCCATCAGGACGAGCCAATCTTCTGGAGATTACACATGCGACACTCTTCTGGATTGCATCCATCTATTATCTTTCCTATGTTATCCTCTCTGATTTTTGCTTCTTCTCCGCAAGTGCTCGCTAGTAAAATCCCAATCGGCCTTAACACTAAACACGGCATCTTTGTGCAAGAGTTTTGGCAGGGTAATAGCCCGACTCTCTGTTTAACCAATCGATCTGATAAAAATAAAACCGTGCGGGTATCCCGATGGCCCGCGAGACAGCTGCCGGCAGACCTTTTAATGCGGTGGCCGTTGCAAGCAGGTTCGGCGCAATGCCATAGTGTCAGTGGTTTAGAAGGTCAGCAATTACTTGAATTTACACTCGCCAATGGCCTTCGACTGGGATTATTCAAAATTCAACGGGCAGGGCTAATAGAAGAAAAACAGCCGGAAGAAGATGTGCCTCAGGTAGGCGTGCTGCAAGAAGAACCCGCTTCCGTCTTTTCTAGCTTCAAAGGCCCTAATGGAACCTGTTCAACATCCGATAATACCTGGATTGAACAATCAAACCTTTGGCTGAAAGCGGGTGAGCCGGCTTACGTAACACTTTTAAGCGCTGGTACTAATACGTTAATAGAGATGCCTATAGAAACGCGTTTGGACCTGCCTCTGTTACCGATAAAATCCATGTCTTCAGACACCCTGGTGATCGATAATGACGGTAATCAATTCACCATCAAAAAAGGGGCGTTAGCTACAGAGCCTGGCGTTCAGCAAACTCGATTAGAATTCGATGTGCCTGCTGTCATGCAACCAACCATGTTTGTGATATCGGGTCGACAGCGCATTGCTAATAACGGTTGGCAATGCTTTATCAGAGGCGTGATGGTCGAGCCCTGAATAAGGGCTCCGACGTGCTACGCTTTTTTTATACTCCTTAGGCTTAATCAAAATGGATCGGTGTTTGTTTTTTAGTATTGACGTGCAAAGTGAAAATGTCAGGCCGTGAATAATGACCGGCCACATCAAATGCACGTTTAGAGGCGGCAACGCGTTCGCAATCAATATCGCAATATAAAACGCCTACCTCTTTTCTCATCGGACCGGCAACAATTTCTCCACCGGGCGCAATCACAACAGAGTCACCCGGATTAACCCACTCATCGTTATCCGGATAGAGTGTTGTTTTCTCTGGGAAATCGTCCGGGATATCGCTGGCCTTTAAAATATTGCCGCTACCGACGACCCAGCAGCATCCCTCACGCGCAATATGCTGCAAGCTGCCTATCCAGCCGTCACCACTGTCATAGGTTGGCGCGATATAGATTTCAACACCTTGTGAGTAAAGCGCATACCTGGCCAAAGGCATAAAGTTTTCCCAGCACAGGAGTGTGCCGATACGGCCGCAGGGTGCATCAATGACTTTCAGGCCGGTGGCATCGCCAAACCCCCACACCATGCGTTCTGGATTAGTAGGCATCAGCTTTCGATGCCGGTTTAATAATGTACCGTCAGGTCCGATAATAACAACGGTATTGTAAAGTGTCGCCCGGCTGAGTTGGCTTTCCCTTTCATCCATGCCACAGACGATCGTAACTTCACATTGTGCGGCGGCCTCATAGAGTGGATTTAAATCATCGCTTTCAAGGTTGACGGCATTGTGTAACAGACGCGAGTGTATCTCTGCCGATAAGCCAAAGTCACCCCCTGGTCTTAAGCGCCAGATCCAGGCAGGGTAGCCGGGAATAAAGGCTTCCGTAAAGATAACAAGCTGAGCACCCGCCGCAGCGGCCTCTTTAACAAAACTTGCCGCGCTTGCTATGGTTTTTTCTTTATTGAGAAATACCGGTGCTTTTTGAATAATCGCTAAGGTAGTCATGATAAAACTCCTTTTGTAAGGTTGTTACTCGGCTATGAGCTCACCAGAGCCTCCAGCTTCTTCAGGTAGGTCCTTCATTTTGGGTAAGCCATCATAAATATGCAGCGTCGCTTCTTGGTAGTGCACATGTATGTCTGGTTCGAAAGGGAAATCCGGGATTACGGCCGCATACACATCGGTTAATTCCATGCTTGGATGCCTGGAAAAAAGGTGGCCTCCGCAGACTTTGCACCAACAGCGCTCACTGTTGGCTGTTTTATTGAAGGTCGCTATATTGTCTGAGCCTTGTGTCACGCTAACGCTTTTTGGATCCCATAATGTGAATGCGTTGGCAGGGGCTGCTGCCCATGTTCTGCATGACTCACAATGACAATAGCCTTGCATGGCGGGTTTACCAGTTACCGTGAATTGCACTGCA
>NZ_JBFIIH010000220.1:0-3893 GCF_041601355.1 Neptunomonas sp. | reverse complement strand
CGCAGGAGCAGATTTTCGTAGATGAGGAAAAACAACAAATCAAGGTGAGGATAGCGAATGAAACCGAACCAGAGATTCAGGAAATTCTCAAACAACACGACGCAAGTTCGACGACTGTAACAACAGATTAGCGCCTTAAGTGTAGTAATGCTGGCCGGGCTTAGGGTTCGCGCAGGGTGCGCCTCCTCTATTCATTGCCCTTTAGCACAACCAGAAACCAGATAATGGTAGTTCGTTTTATGTGTTCACTCTGTGTGTAATAAAAGGAATTGCGGTGACCTGGTCAGAGGGGCTACATGTTCCCATTTGGCACTTTTCCTCCGGTTTTTATAGTTTGGCCGCCTGAGCATGATCAGGTCTGCATTTATGTCTCGCAGGGCCTTAGGCTATTTAAGCCCGGTTTCCGATCCTATTGGTCGGGGATTCGACTCCCTCCGGGCACGCCACTTTTTACACCTTTGTTTTACTTCTCCAAGTCTCTGTTTTTTCTGATAAACCTACTACACTTCCTCCCAAGCTGCGGCGTACCCTCAATCATTCTCGAATGAGTATTCCTCTATGATCACAATTTGATCACAGTGTCGGTGTATTGCTGGCTGCAGAAGTGTGCTTATTTTTATGAATCCGCACTATTAATAACTCTGTCAGAACAACCGGACTGTTATTGCATGAAACCTATCATCATTGTTTTATTGGCGCTCTCTCTGCAGGGCTGTTTCTTAACAAAGGTTGTCACAGTCCCCATGCGTGTTGGCGGGGCGGTTATCTCTGTGGTGCCAGTGGTGGGTAATGTTGCTGATGCGGCTATTGATACGACGGCTGATGTGATTGATCTGGTGCCACTGTAAGGCTGTTTACGTTATTCCTATGTGTAAGCCGGTGTGACACTAGCAGGTTTAAAATAGTCTGCTACATTCAATGCACTCTACAATACACTCTGAATATTAGGATGTTCGTATGTCACGGAAAAGACGCTCCTCGCCGCTTGAAGACCTCATGGATATAGCATCAACACTGCCTTATTGGCTGAGTCTGATCTTAGCCGTGATTAGTTACTTTGTGTTACATCACTTCGCCAGTCAAACGCCCACTCCGGAGATTCAAGCCGGTAGTTACGTCCCGCAAAATATGGCGCGCATAATGTTTCAGCCATTCCTCATGGCCATGCAATATTTGGTGCCTTTCGTGTTTTGTATGGGCGCCGCTATCTCAGCCTTTAAAGCGTTTAAGGGGCGTCGTTTAGCGCAGCAATACATCTCCACAGATTCCATTCAAAAAGCTGCCGCCCCTCAGAATAGGGTTAAACCTACTGATGCCATGAATTGGCAGCAGTTTGAGTTATTGGTAGGTCAGGCTTTTCGTTTACAGGGCTATAGAGTTATTGATGGCGGAGAGGTCGGTGCTGATGGTGGTGTCGATGTTTACTTGAAAAAAGACGGAGAAACCTTTTTTGTGCAGTGTAAACATTGGAAGGCAAAAAGCGTGGGTGTCTCAGTTATACGTGAGCTATACGGTGTTATTGCGGCTGCCGGCGTTAAGGGTGGATTTGTTGTCACGTCCGGTTATTTCACAGCAGAGGCGATTACCTTTGCTAAAGGGAAGACGCTTGGGCTCATCGATGGAGTTAAGCTAAAGAAGATGATTCTGGCTGCAAAGAAAGCCAGCCCTGAAAGTGTGCCAGAACAGTCTGAAACGATCTCTGAAGCGCCGACCTGCCCATCGTGTGCATCGAGTATGGTGAAGCGCAAAGCGCGTAAGGGCGCAAATGCGGGCAATGAGTTCTGGGGGTGTTCACAGTTTCCTAAGTGCCGAGGGATTACTCAGATATGATCGCTGAACGTGAACGTTATATTTCAAATAATAAAAGAGCGGGCTAGCAAGCTGCTGCTAGCCCTTGTTTATGGCTTTATTATCAGGCATCACATCCCAAATGTTTGCTTTTGTCTCCGCTTAGACAGCCGCTGCCATTCGCATATCACGGTTATCTAAGAAGCCAGATAAGCGAGTTAGAATTAATGCGAGTACAACTATCAGCGAGCCGATCCAGGGAGTATCCATCAGCGTCATATCTTCGACAATGTATCCACCAAGGTAAGCACCAAAAGCAATTCCCACGTTAAAGGCGGCGATGTTCAGGCCCGAGGCAACATCAACCGCGTGCGGCGTGTGCTTCTCAGCCAGCTGTACGACATAAACCTGCAAGCCGGGTACGTTGCCGAAAGCAAATGCTCCCCAGATCAACATGGTAAGTGCTGCCGTTATTTGATTGCCGGCGGTAAAGGTGAACGCAAGCAACGTCAGCGCTAATAAACTGAAGATGATGTGCAATGCCCGAACCGGTCCCATTCGGTCAGCCAGTTTACCACCCCAGATATTACCGATAGCTACCGATACGCCATAGATAACCATTAGCATAGCTATTGAACTTGGGGCATAGCCGGAGACCTGCTCAAGGATTGGCGCTAAAAAAGTGAAAGCGACAAAGGTGCCACCGTAACCGACTGCGGTTATGCAGTAGACCAGTAGCAGGCGTGGTTGGGTTAGCGCGTTCAGTTGCTCCGCCAGTCGAGGAGTTCTTCCTTGTTTCAGGTTGCCTGGGATCAGCAGAGCACTACCGATCAGAGCAACCAGCCCCAGCATTGAAACCACAAGGAAGGTGGTGCGCCAGCCGAACGCCTGGCCAATCCAGGTTCCCAGCGGTACGCCCGTTACCAAAGCAACGGTCAGGCCGGTAAACATAATCGCTATGGCGCTGGCTTCTTTCTCCTTAGTAACCAAACTAGTCGCGATGGTAGATCCGATCGAGAAGAACACCCCATGAGCCAGACCGGTGAGTATCCGTGCAGCGATTAACGAATCATAACTGGGTGCCATCCATGCCAGTAAGTTGCCGGCGATAAAGAGCGCCATTAATGATAGCAGCACCGATTTACGATTCCAGCGTCCTGTTAGTGCGGTTAATACTGGAGCACCGATAGCGACGCCCAGTGCATAAAGACTCACCAGCAAACCGGCAGAGGGTAAGGACACGCCCAGATCCTGGGCAATAGTAGGAACTAGACCGACGATAACAAATTCGGTTGTTCCTATCGCGAAGGCGCTCAGCGTGAGCGCAAGTAAAGCAATAGGCATAGGTTTTCCCCGTAATATTCAGTTGACGAGGGGATTTTAATTGCGAATACTTATGCGAAAAATAGCTTTAATAACAAATTACTTTTAAGAAAAATGCAATGATAAGTCGTTCCGATGATCTGGAGTTGCTGCTGACAGTGGTTGATTGCGGTGGCTTTTCGTCTGCCGCGAACCAACTGGACGTAGCCGTCGCCAAAGTATCACGTGGTATTCAACGGTTGGAAAAGCAACTGGGTGTTGCCTTACTTCAACGTACGACTCGTCGGGTGTCACTGACCGAGGAAGGTGAGTCCTTTGTTCGGGAAATACGTCAAGGCTTGCAACAACTGGAGGCTGCAGAGGAGCAGCTTCGGCTCAGGATGGATAAACCTGTGGGTCGGTTGCGTGTTGATGCCGCCACTCCCTTTATGCTGCATCAATTGGTGCCGTTGACAGGCGAGTTTCAGCAGGCTTATCCCGGTATCAGGCTGGAGCTAAGTACCAACGAAGGGATCATCGACCTTTTGGAGAAGCGTACCGATGTTGCTATCCGTATAGGCAAACTGGAAGACTCCACCCTGCATGCAACTCAGTTGGGTAGCTCCCGGCTTCATCTGGTAGCCAGCCCCGGATATTTGAAACGTAACGGCACTCCACAATCCGTCGAAGATCTGGCACAACACCGGTTATTAGGCTTTATTCAACCATCGCGCCTGAACTTATGGCCGGTCGGCGCAGGTATTGAAATTAAACCAGATCTGGCATCCAGCAGTGGTGAAGTG
>NZ_JBFIIH010000219.1:0-3914 GCF_041601355.1 Neptunomonas sp. | reverse complement strand
TATCATTACCTGTTAGACATCATGAGCACCTATACTGAAGGACTACCGCAATGAACAACCACGAGCCAAAGGTTCAGAGTGTCAGGCCAGACCGTGAAGTCATGACGCAACAGCGTTTGCCCTACTTTATTGGCATTTCCGGACAGACAGTCAATGCCACGGGACTTTCCATGCATCTGGTGGTCATCCCTCCGGGCGCTCGCGCCGAGCCTCATATTCACGTCGGTTATGAAACCGGTATCTATGTCCTGGAAGGTACCGTATGCACACGTTGGGGACAGGCACTGGAGCATGAAGTGATTAGCCAGGCAGGCGACTTCCTCTTTATCCCGCCGGGTATGCCTCACGAAGCAATCAATCTCAGTGAAACCGAACCTGCGCGCGCCGTCGTCGCTCGCAATGACCCAGCCGAGCAGGACAAAGTTCTACCGTTCCCTTCGGGTCTGTGAAAAACGGGGTCAGATCGCAGTTGTTGCTAAGGAAAAATGGGGTCAGATCACAGTTGTTGCTAATATAACTGAATTATTCAAAAGTGGCGTCAGAATAAATGGTGTTAGTGCAAATTTACTGAGTTTTGCCTTTTTTACTAAGATAACTTTCTTTTAACCTGCAATAGCCGGGTTGTTTATGCCCCAACTTCGTTCACCAGTAATTCTTTGATTGCCCTTAAAAAAATAAAACTAGTGTGACTATTTATTGAGGATGGAGGGTTTATTTTGACCCGCTTAAGTAATAGAACGATGGGTTTCGATAGGATATTTTCATTATTTTCAATTCGTTAGGTGATGAGGACTATTGGCACGGAGTTTGTAAAGGTAGATATAAGCAGTGAAGAGAATCATTTGTACCAGTGTGGTTTAGTCCATACATACTTTTCGCGTTTAAAGATAGTGCAGGCAAGCGTGCTCCTAACGCTGCACCCTGCTGCAAGCAATGAGGTAACCAGATAATGAGTGATAACAATGAACTTCGCACCGAAAATCAGTATTGCCGAGTTAAATTGCAGAATGCAACTGGATACGATTTAGAACTTGATTCAAATGAATTGGAATGGGGGAAATTCACCGAAGGTCCCATTGGGTTATTGGCTAATGGTACGAGCCAAACCTTGTTTGTTTCGAAAGGCCGTTCGGGATCTCCGTCTGGAACTAAAGGGGACTGTGCTTACCGTGTCGGTAATACTGGGGTTATTCTTAAACTATCCTGGGATTGCCCCTATGGAAGTCCTGTTAGTACGCCTGATGCAAAATTTTCTCACACTACCACTCCGGGTGACCGATTTGTCGTTGATGGAAAATCCGGCACAGGAAAAGGAGTAGTAAAAGCGGATCTAGTTATAACAAATAAATAATTGGATTCCGGGGACAGCTAACTTAATTTCTTAAAGTAGGCTGGATTAAATAAACTGTCCCGTAATTCCCAGTTGACGGCGTAAGGCCGTAACTGATCTGGCTGTTAGCGCGCATATGGAGCGAACAAATGATGTCGAGTGAAAAATCCATGGGGCTGTGGATAGCGATTATCACTGGAATGTTAACGGTTCTTGGTGCCGCTATCGGTAGTACAATCAAGGGCGTCGGAGACATTCGCCTTGAACGTGCAAAATTAGATTCCCAGCTAATTCTCAACGCCTTGGCGCC
Organism: Neptunomonas sp.; assembly: GCF_041601355.1. GTDB lineage: Bacteria > Pseudomonadota > Gammaproteobacteria > Pseudomonadales > Balneatricaceae > Neptunomonas. Next base: position 2,274 of record NZ_JBFIIH010000219.1, on the reverse strand, counting down.
ACAAAATGTAGAGGAGCGGCGTGCATCACTTCAGTTTCTCGTGCAGTCGAACCTTATTAAAGACGAAGATACAAGACGCGGTTTGAGTCAATATTTTGAGGGCGAATCACCGCAGGCCCCTCCACAGCTTCGTCCGTTTATAGAAAGCGGTACGTCCAGAGTCCTTACTCCGCAAAGTCAACAAGTCTCCAACAACACTGACGTTGACCTATTCGTATGCGGGAAAGATAAAGCGAATAAAAGGATGGAACAGCAGATTTTAGAGCTTCATTCGTCCCTGAGGGACACCAACCATTTTGGAGCAAGTAAGTTAAAGGTCTGGGATGGCGCTCTGTATGATGAAGTATCTTTAGCGGAACTCGGCGACAGCACTACGATCATTGTCGATCAGGAGCACGCGGAAAGTACCGAGGTTTCAAGATTGAAAAATATCATAACCTCAATCGAGGGACTACCGCCTGTAAAGGAGATAGCCAATCGCGGAACCCTCACTGAGTGGCGGATCAGCATTGTAATCTGCTCATAGGTGCTGAAACTAAAAAATGGGGTTAATTCCCATTTCCATTCAGATCACATGCCCGGAATTGCAAGCGGCACAGGCTGCTGACGATAAAACTGGCACAGTAACCGATACACCTCAGGCATCTTTTCTTTGATACTTTCGGGTGCCTCGAAAAAAGTCTCACTACAGACCGCAAAGAATTCTGCCGGACTGGTCAGCGCATAGTCATCGAGTGGCAAGGGGCGGTGGTGTTGCCAATCTTTCTGCAATCGCTGCCACGCCGCCGTAAAAGTATCGTGCCATTCGCCCGCGCGCATATCGGGGTGCATGGGCGGTGCACCGTTGGCACCATCACGTAACATATCAAGCTTGTGCGCCAACTCGTGAATCACCACATTACTCGCTTTACCGTGACGCACGTGTGCGCCGCTTTCACGAACCGATTGCCACGATAAAATTACCGGCCCCCGAAGCCATGCTTCTCCACTCAAGCCGGGCCCTTTGGGGTGCACGACACCATCGTCACTGTGATAGGGACGATTGGGAACAAAATCACCCTCGTAAATAATGATGGTGGACCAGTGGTCGTACCAGTCCAGGCCAAGATGAAGAATGGGAACGCAGGCCATGGTGGCGAGCTTCAGACACATGGTGTCGGTAAATTGAAAATCACCGCCGGAAGTGAAATTTTTGCGAACCAGGAAGCGACACGTCATATCGCGGAGAGCGTCGCGCTCAGCACCCTGATAGCGATGCATCACCGGCCAGTCGGCGATAGCGGCTTCCCACTGAGCAGTGCTAAGGCCCATTTTTTTTACGCGACGATCTTCCAGCCAGTTACGAAAGCGCTTAAACATTTTTGATCCAGAGCATAGTTAACGTCACCCGAAACACCTCGGATACTTAAGCAGTAATGTGGAGCTACCTAGATAGAGAAAAACAGCAGAATTTAAAGTGCTGTAGCGCTGCATGTATAACTACTTTACAGAATCCTTGAGGACAGGTCTGCATTTTACAGCTTGGGTCACGTTGAATAATTCTGTAACCTATTTATAAGAGCATACTTTATAAGATCGCACTTTATAAAGGTAAGCTTTATAAGGGTGCGCTTTATAAGAGCGCGCTCAGCTATTCGCATTAAAAGGAAATGGGTTATGACAAACTTGATAAGAAGGCTACCCTGGTTTGTGCTGATCCTTGGATCGTTAACACTCGGCTTGGCTCCTTTTTTCCCTCAGCCACATCTGTTTGAAAAAATACAAATGCTTATCAATGGTGAGCGATCTCGCGGCATAGATATATTTGATCTTTTGCTGCATGGTTTGTTTCCATTACTGTTGATCGTAAAAGCTGCGCTATCTTTTAAGCATTCCAACATTAAGTGATGAAGATCTTTTTTGTAAACTTAAATAACCTCCTGATAGTAGTTTGTTGAACATGATGCGACCTTTTTTACCGCCTTGGTGGGCTAAAAATCCACATGTGCAGACGATTTTACCTGTGCTTACAAAGGTCGACCTCCCAGTGCTATCGCGTCAACGCCTGGAGTTAAGCGATGGCGATTTTATTGATCTTGATTGGTTAGGCGATCCCTGTAACGCCAGTAGCATTATTGTTATTTTGCATGGGCTGGAAGGCAGCTCTGATTCCCATTATGTGCGCCGCTTACTGCGGGATTGTTATCGGCTAGGCTTATGCGCTGTTGTACATCATCATCGTGGTTGTTCTGGCGAAACCAACCGTTTGGCTCGCAGTTATCATAGTGGGGATAC
>NZ_JBFIIH010000218.1:0-3943 GCF_041601355.1 Neptunomonas sp. | reverse complement strand
GTGCAAAGCGTTAGCCAATTATCTATTCGATACTGATGATGCGATGGTGCGCATTGATATGTCCGAGTTTATGGAGAAACACTCAGTTGCCCGCTTGATTGGTGCACCTCCGGGCTATGTCGGCTACGAAGAAGGAGGCTACCTGACTGAAGCCGTTCGACGCAAACCTTATTCGGTATTGCTGTTGGATGAGGTGGAGAAAGCACATCCTGATGTCTTTAATATTCTGTTGCAAGTGTTAGAGGATGGCCGTTTAACGGATGGCCAGGGCCGCACGGTTGATTTCAGAAATACTATTGTTGTTATGACCTCTAACCTTGGATCGCACCTGATACAGAGTTTTAGTGATGACGACGATTACGACCTGATGAAAAGAGCGGTGATGGAAGAAGTGGGTTCCCACTTCCGTCCTGAAGTGATCAATCGTATTGATGAAGTGGTGGTTTTCCATAGTCTGCGTAAAGATCAGGTCGCAGGTATTGCAACTATCCAGCTGGAACGTTTACGCCAGCGCTTGGCGGAACGGGATTTAACCCTGACCCTGACACCGACAGCCCTCGACAAGCTGGTGGACGTAGGATTCGAGCCTGTCTATGGTGCGCGTCCGTTGAAACGTGCGATTCAGCAATGGATAGAAAATCCATTGGCGCAGGCTCTACTGGCGGGGAAATATCTGCCGGGAACTGAGATAGCCGTGGATGTAGAGGCCGGAGAGTTTGTATTCCGCTAAACTCTTTATAGGGAAATAATAGAGGGATTTTACAGGTTCTGCTAAGCCCGTCATGGTGACGGGCTTTTTTTTTGTGTTTTCTCAATACTGGAGAATACGCAGGTTATGGCCTATTTTAATGTTACTGATCGAGCATCTGTCAGTGAGTTTCCTGTTTTGCGGTCCGGCCCGTTTTTTAGAGAGTAGTGCATGAAGAGTCTGAAAGTATTAATCGTTGATGATGCTAAGTTTATTTGTGAACTCGTCACTAAAATAATCAGTGATGCGTTTCCTGAAGCGGCGGTTAAAGCAGCGTTTAATGGACAAGAGGCACAGGTATTACTGATTTCAGATGAGTTTGATATCATTTTGTGTGATTGGGAGATGCCCCAAATGAGTGGTTTGGAAGTACTGAAATGGACCCGAGCACAACCACAATATAAAACGGTTCCGTTTGTGATGGTCACTAGCCGGGGTGAGCGTGAATATGTCCTTAAAGCAATCCATGCGGGTGTTAATGATTATCTGGGTAAACCGTTTTCAAAAGAGCAGCTTATCCAGAAAATGAATAAAGTGCTGCATAAGCAAAAAGCACCGGATGTGATCCAGCAGGCTAAGGCCGCTACAATGTTGGTGCAGGAACAGCAGGAAAATGTACCGCCGTCCAAGAGTGTGCAAAAGCCTAAGGGGATGGCGTATTTGCGGGTGAAAGATCAGGTGTACAAATGTGCGATTAAAGATATGAGCCTGAAAGATGTGCTGGTGGTTGTGAAAAATGAGGGTGAATTCCCTCGGGTGCTGGATCAGGCGGTTATTGATATTGAGCAGTTATCGGGTGATAGTGTGGCACGTGTGAATGGATTTATTCAGATGGTGGAGGCTGCCGACGTGCATATTAACTCTGCTTTTATCAATATCAGGATCACCCTGATAGATGATGATCCTGATAAAATGGCGCACCTTTCTAAATATATTGCCAGCGTCCGTTAGCCCTTGTTATAGCCCTTGTTAGAGTCCTTGTAATAGTCTTTGTACCATTCAATAAACAGACTTACTCCCTCTTCAATGGGGGTGTCTGGCGTAAACCCAGTCGCTTTGCTGAGGGCGTCGATATCGGCAAATGTTTCAACGACATCACCTGCCTGCATCGGCAAATACTCTTTAACGGCAGATGTACCTAATGATGTTTCAATCTGCTGGATAAAGTACTCCAGCTCGACTGGCTGGTTATTGCCAATATTGAAAATCTTATAGGGCGCAGCGCTTTCGTCGGTTTGCCCATCCCATTGTGGATTGGCTTGCGGAATGATGTTCTGGATGCGAACAATTCCCTCAACAATATCATCGATATAGGTGAAATCCCGGCGCATTTTCCCGTAGTTGAATACCTTAATAGGCCTTCCTTCAGAAATAGCACTGGCGAATAGCATGGGGGCCATATCCGGGCGTCCCCAAGGGCCGTAAACAGTAAAAAAGCGTAAGCCTGTCGTCGCAATGTTATACAGGTGCGAATAGCTATGAGCCATCAGCTCGTTGCTTTTTTTGGTGGCAGCATACAAGGAGGCCGGATGATCAACGCCGTCGGTGGTTGAGAACGGAATTTTAGTATTGGTGCCGTAAACAGAACTTGAGGAGGCATAGATCAGATGTTCTATAGCAAAGTGACGGCAGCATTCCAGAATGACCAGCATGCCTAACAAATTAGAGCTGGCGTAATCAAAGGGTTGGTTAATAGAATGTCGGACACCGGCCTGTGCACCCAGATGAATGACACGTTGAATTGCTTCTTCTTTAAATATCTGTTCAACACCTTCTTTATCCGCAAGATCACATTTGTAAAAAGTGAAGTCGGAAAAAGGCTGTAACAATTCAAGGCGATCTGATTTGAGTTGAGGGTCATAATAATCGTTCAAATTATCCAGACCAACGACCTGATGCCCTTCTTTAAGCAAGCGCTGTGCGACGTGAAAGCCGATAAAACCTGCTGCACCTGTGACCAGAAAACGCATCGTGCCTACTCCTTGCGTGAAAGTCGTGGTATTAACCCATGACGTGATAGTTGGTGAAAAATACTGGCTAAGCTGATGGCCGATGCCGTCACGGCAAAAAGCCATGTATGCGGAAAACCACCATCATAGTTAATCAGCGTAATAGCACAGCCTGCATGGATAATCAGCAGGATCAGATAGAAACGGCCGCTAAAAAAACGCTGCCAACGATCACATAATTGTAACCCTGCCCATGCAGACAAAAGCCCGCCAGCAGCCCCCATACAGACATCTGCAGGCCAGTGTACACCGACCGCGACACGTGACCAGCCAATAAAGCAGGCAGCGATCAGGATTAGAAATTGTATCGCCTTATTGGTGGTTAGGCGTATTAATAAGCCCGCCGCAGCAAAAGCCGTTAAAGTATGCCCTGAAGGCATGCTTTTTCTGGAGATGCTGGAACCAATGAGTTGAAAGCTACCGGGGTCTAACACGCCAGGGGGGCGCGGTGTGGCAAGCCAGGGTTTTATGCCGTGGGTAATCAGGGTGCCGACGATGGCTGTAATCAGCAAAGCGAATAACAGGTGTGGGTAACGATAGGCAAATAATAGCGCCAGTGTTAAAACAACCAGCGTATCTCCCATGAACGAAAGGTGCTCCCATGCTATCGGAGGTAATATCAGGCTGAGAAACTGGGCACTGTGAAAACCGGTTTGTAAGCCGTTAGCCAGCAACAAAACCGTTCCCAGAAAAAATGCTAAAACGGCTGCCCACAGAAGTAGTTTGTCGCTGTTTTGTGCTGTCGGCCAAGTCTTGCAGGCCGAGGCAACATGCTGATTAAATTTATTCATAAGAGTAAAGTGCGACTCCTCCTTTGGCGTACAGACGGGTCGGTTTCACAGCAGGATCTAATGTCAGTAAGTTTTCTTGTTTATCGATTCGGGTGAAAACGAGTTCGCCACGCAGGGGGGCTCGTCTGGGCACAATTGCATCCCGGTAAACAGAAAAGCTTGGCATGTTGATACCGTAACTTACCACAGGTCCGCCAATTTTCTTAGCGAGCTGGGCTGCCTCACGAACGGGCTCTTGCTGGGCTGCGCCTAACAACGGTAGTAATAAAAAATTAAACATCAGCATGCTTCCGGCAGCGCCTGCAAGAAGGCGGGCCGGATAGCTTGTGTTTTTGAAAAAATATAATCCAACGATCAATAACAGACCTGATACAGTGACTGCCTGAAAAGCAGTG
>NZ_JBFIIH010000217.1:0-3976 GCF_041601355.1 Neptunomonas sp. | reverse complement strand
GCGAAGAGCGTAGAGCTGCGATTGGTCAGAGGTCAGCACATCACAACGACCGGCATCGAACCCTTTAGCTGTCTGGTCTGAGGTATCAAATACAACAGGAGAAAAAGACATACCGTGTTGGCGGAAGTAGGAAGCCAGGTTCAGTTCAGTGGTTGTTCCTGCCTGGATACAAAATGCTGCACCATCAAGCTCTTTTGCGCTGCTAACGCCAAGTTTCTTTGATGCCATAAAGCCCTGACCGTCGTAATAATTCACACCAGCAAAGTTTAAACCCAGCTGTGTATCGCGCGTTTGAGTCCAGGTCGTGTTTCGGGATAGGATATCAATTTCACCGGACTGTAGTGCAGTAAAGCGTTCTTTAGCAGTCAGAGGAATATATTTAACTTTCTTCGCATCGCCCAATACTGCTGCTGCAACGGCGCGACATACGTCAACATCCAAGCCTTCCCAGTTGCCTTTTTCATCTGGGTTTGAGAAGCCCGCTAATCCAGTGGTTACACCACACTGGACTACACCGCGTGCTTTAACTGCATCCAGGGTTCCTTCTGCTAAGGCGTGACCAGCAAAGCTTACTGAAAGAATTGCCGCGGTAATCAAACTCGTTTTCATCATTAGAGTAATCCTCCTGGGATCAGTGAAATTATTTTTGTAGTGTTCTGGTTAGTGTTGCATCGTGAAGCAACACCCTGTGGAGAATAATGCAAAGGTCGTACCTGTTTTTATTTTTCTGACTGGTTTCTTTGTTTCAGTGTAGTAGATATCTTAAAAAGACCCTATTTTCACGGAAACACCCTATCAGTAAACAATATTTCCAAAAATGGACGTTGATTACAACGTCTAAACTACGTAGGGGTTAATGCTTATTTTTTACATGGTGTGTTTGATTTTATATATTTAGACCGATAGTAAGTGACTGATTTTAGTGCGCTTGCTCTTTTTTGTAGCACCATTAGAAGTTTTGAAACGAGTAAGTCAAAGAGATGAAGCAAGAAACCAGGGGTAATAAAAAAGGCCCGAGTGGGCCTTTATTCATTAAGTAGGATGAGTCTGTAAAGTGCTTTATTTAATACGCATACCTGGCTGAGCGCCTTGCTGAGGCTCAAGAATCCAAAGATCTTTGCCCCCCGGGCCCGCAGCCAACACCATGCCTTCAGAAACGCCGAATTTCATTTTGCGTGGCGCTAAATTAGCTACCATTACGGTAAGTTTACCTTCCAGATCTTCTGGAGAATAAGCCGATTTAATGCCTGCAAACACGTTACGTGTCTCGCCGCCCAGGTCTAGTGTGAGTCGTAATAGTTTTTTTGCCCCATCGACATGTTCAGCCTTGGCAATCAGGGCAACACGCAGATCGACTTTGGCAAAATCATCAAACGACACAGTATCAGAGATAGGGTCGTCGTTCAGTGGAGAGGGTGTGGCTGCTTTCTGAATCGCTGCCGTCGCTTCCATTGTTTGTTTACTCTCTTCAATTAACGCGGCAATTTTATCTTCGTCAACGCGTTGCATGAGGGGTTTGAACTTATTAACGGCATGATTCGTCAATGGCTGTTTAACATCATCCCATAGCAGTGTCTCTAGGTTCAAAAATGCTCTTACATCCTCCGCAACCTGAGGCAAGACCGGAGCAAGGTATGTGCATATAACCCTGAACAGGTTAATCCCCATAGAGCAGCAGTCTTGCACTTCCTGCTGTTTGCCTTCTTGCTTGGCCAGCACCCAAGGTTCAGCTGTGTCGATAAACTGGTTAGCTTTGTCGGCTAATGCCATGATTTCGCGCATGGCGCGTCCGAATTCTCGTTTGTCATATGAATCAGCAATGGAGTCGCCAGCGTTAACCGCTTCCTGATAGAGCTCTGGTGCTGATAATTGAGCAGAAAGCTTGCCGTCAAACTGCTTGTAAATAAAGCCTGCGCAGCGGGATGCAATATTAACAACCTTGTTAACGAGGTCGGCATTGACGCGCATGCGGAAGTCTTCAAGATTTAAGTCAATATCATCAATACCCGAGCTTAATTTGGCAGCAAAATAGTAGCGCAGGTATTCCGGGCGGAGATGATTGAGGTAAGTCTCAGCCATAATGAAGGTACCGCGTGACTTGGACATTTTTTGTCCGTCGACCGTCAGGAAACCGTGGCAGAAAACACCGTTAGGTTTACGGAATCCGGCACCTTCAAGCATAGCGGGCCAAAATAGTGTGTGAAAATACGCAATATCTTTACCGATAAAGTGATAAAGCTCTGTTTCTGATGATTTATTCCAGTACTCATCGAAATCAATACCGGTTTTATCACACCAATTTTTAAAGCTGGCTATATAGCCGATAGGCGCATCCAGCCATACATAAAAATATTTACCGGGTGCGTCTGGGATTTCGAAACCCCAGTAAGGGGCATCACGCGAGATATCCCAGTTTTTCAGGCCAGACTCAAACCAGTCATTGAGTTTATGAACCATCTGAGTTTGGACGTGTTTATCAACCCAACTACGTAAAAATGCTTCAAAGTCACCAAGCTTAAAAAAGTAATGCTCAGATTCTTTTTCAATCGGTTTTGCACCGGAAATAGCTGAATAAGCGTTCTTCAGGTCGACAGGGCTGTAGGTTGCGCCGCATTTTTCACATGAGTCGCCATACTGGTCAAGCGCTCCGCATTTTGGGCAATCCCCCTTAACGAAGCGATCCGGCAGAAACATCTCTTTTTCAGGATCGTAAGCTTGAGTAATGGTTTTCTTGGCAATATGACCGTTGTCACGCAAGCGTGTATAGATCAGAGAAGCAAAGTGTTTGTTTTCTTCTGAATGGGTCGAATAGTAGTTATCAAATCCCACCATAAAGCCGGAGAAATCCCGTTGGTGGTCTTGGCTGACTTGAGCGATCAATGTTTCGGCAGATATTCCGAGTTGATCGGCTTTGAGCATAATGGGCGTGCCGTGTGCATCATCTGCACAGACGTAAGTACAATTATGGCCGCGTTGTTTCTGGAATCGTACCCAGATATCGGTTTGAATATATTCAACCAAATGGCCCAGATGAATAGGACCGTTGGCATACGGAAGTGCGCTTGTAACGAGTATTTTTCGCTGAGTATCTGGCATGATTTCTAAAGACGTTGCTACGTGAATGAAATAAACGCGTAGTTTACGGTGTTCAGTAAGGTTAATGAACCTTATTTGCATAAAATTAGTGGACAGCCTGCAGATGCTTGACTAAAACTTAAAGAATTAAAACATTAATACTCTATTAAGGGTTAAGGTCAGGGGCTTTTGGGATGGATGCGAAAGTGAAGCTTGTGCTGCATGACAAAAATATATTGGTTTGTCGCTCGGCTTCGCTCAAAGATGAAGAGATCAACACGGTGGCTGACTTAAACAACTGGTCCGTGAGTCGTGTTGATTCCGCTGAAGAGATGCTTGAACGTATTCAGCAATGCCATTATGACATCATTATCATTGGCATTTCTGAGAATCCAGAACAGGTGCTTGCAGGGCTGATGCAGGTTATTAGGGTCAGGCCTGACGCAGTGCGGATTGCAGTGACAGGGAATTTGTCCTCCGCGATAGCGGCGCGAGTGTCGGAAGTCGCGCATTCGTCATTGCCCGAAAATTGTACTGATGTACAGATATCGCTCGCCGTTGAGCAGGCTTTAAAAGTGGCCAGCCTTATTCGTAAACCTGAAATTAAAGATTTTATTGGGCGAATTGAGCGATTGCCGTCTCTGCCGGATATTTATGAGGCGTTAAACACTGCGCTGCTTTCCGGTCAGTCGAATGCCCGGGATATCTCACAGATAGTCGAGCGGGATCCGGTGATGTCGGCTAAAGTGCTGCAGTTGGTTAATTCGGCATTTTTTGGATTGGAACGGCAGATTTATCGATTGAATGAGGCGGTTACAATTTTGGGGGTTCGTCTGATTCGTGACTTAACCCTGGCATCGCATATTTTTGAGGCGTTTCCACAGAGCGCTGAATGGACCAG
>NZ_JBFIIH010000216.1:0-4024 GCF_041601355.1 Neptunomonas sp. | reverse complement strand
GCATAACCTGCACCTTCACCCGCCGGAAACAGACCATGAGTATTGATACTCTGGAAATCTTTGCCGCGTTTGATGCAGATAGGCGCAGAGGTGCGGGTTTCGACTCCGGTCAGCAGCGCATCTTCCAGTGCAAAGCCTTTTATCTTTCTGTTGAACGCCGGTATAGCTTCGCGAATTGCCTCAATGCAGAAATCGGGCAACGCTTTCGACAGATCTGTCAGCTTGATGCCCGGCTTAAACGATGGTTCGACACTACCGATGCTTTCTGATGAGACGCCTTTGAGGAAGTCTCCGACTTTTTGCGCGGGCGCATCATAGTTTTCACCACCCAGTACGTAAGCGTTGCTTTCCAACTGTCTCTGGAAGTCGATGCCGGCGAGTGGGCCGCCCGGATAATCCGATGGATCAATACCGACAACGATAGCGCTGTTTGCATTGCGCTCTGCACGTGAATACTGGCTCATACCGTTAGTCACTACACGGTGTTCCTCTGACGTCGCCGCCACCACAGTACCGCCCGGGCACATACAGAAGCTATACACAGAACGGCCACTTTTACAGTGATGCACCAGTTTGTAATCGGCAGCCCCCAAAATCTCATTACCGGCATTGGCTCCGAAACGTGCTTCATCAATCAGGGATTGCTGATGTTCTATTCTGAAACCAACAGAAAACGGCTTGGCTTCGATATAGACATTTTTATCATACAACATCTGGAAAGTGTCACGCGCACTATGACCGATCGCCAAGGCGACATGTCTGGACCTGATTACTTCGCCACCTGCTAACGTAACGCCGCAAATCTGCCCCGCTTCGATCTGCACATCATCGACCCGAGCACTAAAACGTATTTCGCCGCCCAGCTCGATAATTTTTGCGCGCATCTTTTCAACCATTGAAACCAAACGGAAGGTACCGATATGCGGCTTACTGACAAACATAATTTCGTCCGGCGCACCGGCGTCTACAAATTCGCTTAATACTTTACGCCCATAATGATGCGGATCTTTCACCTGGCTATATAACTTGCCATCAGAGAAGGTGCCTGCCCCGCCTTCGCCAAACTGCACGTTAGACTCGGTGTTGAGAATTTTTTTACGCCAGAAACCAAAGGTATCTTTGGTACGCTCACGTACCTCTTTACCCCGATCAAGGATGATCGGTTTATAGCCCATTTGCGCTAATACTAAGCCGGCTAACAGGCCGCAGGGGCCGAAACCGATCACGACAGGACGTTCCTGCAAGTTAGCGGGAGCCTGCGCTACGAACTGGTAACTCATGTCCGGTGTTGCTTTGATTAACTGATCATCTGCAAATTTTTCCAGAAGCGCTTGATCATTTTTTGTCTCAACATCCAGCGTGTAAATAAGGACGATATTAGTTTTTTTACGGGCGTCATAGCCGCGCCGATGCACATTATAACTGACCAGATCATCAGCTTTGATAGATAAACGAGACAAGATAACGTTGCTGATTGCCTGTTCATCGTGATCAAGCGGTAATTGAATATTGGTTAAGCGTATCATTCGGGACTTCCAGAGAATCCTTCCAGAAAACTGTTCAGAGAACCGTTCCTGAAAAAAGGTTACTTAGTTATAGTAAAGGCTGTATTTTACGCATTTATTCCCGGTCTGTCGCAGAGTCAGCCATCATCCGTTGCTAATTTATGCTCAATAGGCGTATTTATATGAGTGCTTTCATACGCTGTTAATTCCCGGCTTTGACCGGGCGCCAACTCAGGGTCAAGTGACAGCGCACCAATAGAGGTGCGATGTAAATGCAAAACAGGGTTTCTGAATCGACCAAACATCCGCTTTATTTGATGATAACGCCCTTCGGTCAGGCTCACCTGAGCGACATATTCTGAGAGTATTTGCAGTTTAGCCGGCTGCGTAGTGATATTCTCATACGCAAAATACATCCCCCCTTCGAACGCCGCGATATACTCTTGTGAAAGGGGATTTTGTAACGTGACCTGATATACCTTAGTGACTTTATTTTGCGGCGAGGTCAGCTGTCTCGACCAGCGGCCATCATTAGTCAGCAGCAATAAACCTGATGAATTCAGATCCAAACGCCCGACAATATGCAATGCGCTTTTATCGACCCTGTTATCCAGCAGGTCAATCACAGTCCGGTGCTTCTCATCCCTTGTGGCGCTGACCACGCCCACCGGTTTATTCAACATCAGATAAACACGGCTATTGGTCTGTAATACCCGACCATCCAAGACAATACGTGAGAACTCATCAACCAACTGGTCAATATTCTTCGCCACCACACCATCAAGCGTCACGCGATTATGTGCCAGCATCAGCCTGACATCTTTACGATTAATCTGCAGATAACTACTCAAAAAACGATCAAGCCTTGCCCGCTTTGACTGCATTATTTTATTCCTTAACCGTTAGGTACATGGCGGCCGTAATATTCGTTTTACAATTTAACAATAAGTCCAATCTATGAAATACTCTGATTCTGTTTTTTATGAGTAATACCGTGTGAAATCTATAGATTTTGAACCCGTCAGCCAACAAAGCCTCTCTCGCCAAATAGCAGACCAAATACGTCAGTCTATTATCGATGGGTCATTAGCAGCTGATGATCGTTTGCCAACCGAAGACGAGCTAGCATTACGTTTCAAGGTCTCACGCCCTACTATCCGTGAAGCACTAAAACGCTTAGCAGCGCAAAATCTTGTACGCTCTAAACGCGGGCCAACCGGGGGAACCTTTGTTAACCGCCCCAGTATAAGTGACCTAAGCGACTCATTGGCAGGAGCCACGACTCTTTTAATGGGATTAAATGCTTTTTCACTGGAAGAGATCACTCAGACACGTTTGGAACTTGAAGGTATTTGCTGCAGGCTAGCTGCGCAGAATCGTAGTGCCGAAGATCTGGACGCTTTGCTTCTCGAACTCCGGATTCAGGCAGATCCCAGCATTTCTGCTGAAGAATTTTGCGCATCTGACGTCAATTTTCATCGTTTGATCGCTAATGCAACAGGCAACCGTATGCTAGGCTTTGTCATGCATACCGTCATTGAGGCTTTGCAGCCTGTGGCTAATATGGTGGCACATCGTTATCGGCAGAAAGAGGTTATTCATAGCCAGCATGAGCGTTTATTCGCCGCTATCTCTTCACAAGATTGCGCACTGGCGACGCAGGTTCTATCAGAACAAGTGCTTTATTTAAGCGAACAACACCACGCGGCCCAACAAGATAAACAATCGAGTTAGGCTAAAACTAAAATTAAAACTAAAAGCATGTTAAGTTGTCAGTTCCTTGACGAGGATTAATAAGCTTTAGGGGCACTTCTATTATTCTGTACTGTAATAGCAGGCTTCACTACAAAGCTTAGTGAAAATGGCCTCAAATAAAAATATAACGTGAATATACAGTGAGGACTTACTGTGGAAGAGAGTAATATTTGGATGATTGGTATTGTCGCACTGCTTATTGGTGCATTGATAGGCTATCTACTTGGTCGTGCGGGTGGAAACTCAGGCGAAAAAGAACAATTGGATGAAGCGAAACAAGAGCTGGAAGACTACAAAACCAAAGTGGCTAGCCATTTTGAAGAAACGGCTGACTTGGTTAATAAAATGACGGAATCTTACCGGGGTGTTTATAAGCACTTGGCAACCAGTGCTCAGACGTTGTGTGATGCCGATACCGCACGCTCTATAGAGTCCAGCATGACACCACAGTTAACCGTTCAGAAAGAAGTTATAGTTGAGGAGCCAGAAAACTCAACGACGGCAGATAAAGCAAAAGCCAACACTGACGCAGAAAAAATCACAAATGCTGAACCGCCACGTGATTATGCGCCAAAGAAACCCGACCAAAAAGGTACCCTTTCTGAATCCTATGGTTTGGATAAAGAAGCGATTAAGCAGTCTGAAGCCAAATCTGAAAAAACGTCTGACAAACAAGAAACTGCAAAAAAACCGGAAACAAAACCTGAGAAACAAGAAACTGCAAAAAAATCTGATAAGGACGACGTTGCCAAAAAAGCATAAAT
>NZ_JBFIIH010000215.1:0-4026 GCF_041601355.1 Neptunomonas sp. | reverse complement strand
TTGCGACAGCCGTGGATGGCACGCTGCTTTATGAAAACACTTACTATTCTGTCGGTGGCGGTTTTGTTATCGATGAAAGTGATGCAACCGCCGATGCGCATTTAGTCCCGCAAGTTGCATTGCCGTATGAGTTCAATAATGCAGTACAACTACTGGCGCTATGTAAGCAGCACAAGCTGAGCATCAGTCAGTTGATGATGGAAAATGAAAAAGTTTGGCGAACTGAAGCTGAAACACGTGCCGGGTTAAAAGTCATCTGGCAGGCCATGCAGGATTGTGTCCACAGTGGTTTAGTCAACGAGGGTGTTTTGCCTGGCGGTTTAAATGTCAGGCGTCGTGCGGCGAACTGGCATAAATCGTTACAGCGCGGGACACAGCCTAACGTCATCAGTAGCACTTTAAGCGCTATGGATTGGATAAATCTCTATGCGTTGGCAGTGAATGAGGAGAATGCAGCGGGTGGCCGTATGGTGACTGCTCCAACCAATGGTGCCGCGGGCATTATTCCGGCAGTATTGATGTATTACATGGAGTTCACAGAAGATCCCAGCGAAGATGCGGTGGTTGATTTTATGCTGGCGGCTGCCGCTATCGGCGCGTTGTGTAAGAAAAATGCCTCTATTTCCGGCGCCGAAGTGGGTTGTCAGGGAGAAGTCGGTTCTGCCTGTGCAATGGCGGCAGCAGGCCTGTGCGAAATATTAGGAGGGACTCCTGAGCAGGTAGAGAATGCCGCTGAAATAGGTTTGGAGCACAATCTGGGGTTGACCTGCGATCCGGTAGGAGGCTTGGTACAAGTCCCCTGTATCGAGCGAAATGCGATTGGTGCCATGAAAGCAATTAATGCCACACAAATGGCCTTACGCGGTGATGGGGAACACTTTATCTCATTGGATAAAGTGATTCGAACGATGCGCGATACCGGTCGTGATATGCAGGATAAGTACAAGGAAACCTCACGCGGTGGATTAGCCGTGAATGCGATTGAGTGCTGATTTTTGGGGAATCTGGCTGGGTATGGTAAAAAAGAACCTACTTAGTAAACCTGCTCAATAGATCTATTGAGTAGGTCTGCTTTAGGCATCTTTGCTGGAAATGCTAAAAGTCATATTAACGCTGCGGTTTGGATTTGTTGATGAATAATTCGAGTACTGATTATCAGGGCGATGGCGAATTCATAACAAAAAAAATTGGGTTTTTACTGCTCAATAATTTCACGATGATATCGTTAGCGTCGGCGGTTGAGCCTTTGCGCATGGCTAACCAGCTGAGCGGGGAAGCACTTTATGAGTGGGTTACCCTCACGGAAGATGGCGGGGCGGTGAGTGCCAGCGACGGCATTAAGATAACCCCTGATTCCAGTATGCTAAATGCAGCCTTGCTGGATATCGTTATTGTCGCCGGGGGGCTTAATGTTAGGCGTGCTTACAGCAAAAATCAGCTTAACTGGCTCAACTCGCAGGCCCGCAAAGGCTGCACCTTAGGTGCAATTTGCACCGGCGCTTATGTGCTGGCTGAGGCGGGCTTGCTGGACGGTTATGATTGCAGTACACACTGGGAATATATAGCAGGATTACAGGAAGCTTTTCCCAGAGTCGGTTGCTCTGACCGTCTTTTCAGCTTTGATCGTGATCGTATGACGTCCACGGGGGGCACCGCACCGCTTGATATGATGTTGCATCTGATCAAGCAGGAGCATAGCGCGTTACTGTCCAGTGCGATTTCAGAAATGTTTATCTGTGATCGTATTCGCAGTGAAACAGACCAGCAGAAAGTGCCACTGCAGTATGTTTCGGCGGCTATGCAGCCCAAATTGGCCGAAGTTGTCGGTTTGATGGCGGCTAATATAGAAGAGCTGATTGATATGGATGAACTGGCACATTATGCAGGTCTTTCACGCCGCCAGTTAGAGCGCTTATTTTTAAAGCACCTACAGTGTTCACCCTCTAAATATTATTTGAAATTACGTTTGCTGCGTGCGCGCCAGTTACTAAAGCAAAGTGACCTGGCGATTATTGAAATATCGACGGCGTGTGGGTTTGTCTCTACGCCGCATTTCAGCAAGTGTTATCGGGAACAGATGGGTGTGCCTCCCAGTGAAGAGCGCTCTGGCAATAGGCGTAAAAACGCGCAGGAAAAAGCGCTAAGTGGAATATCCCTGCCCGTCATGCCCGGGGAGGCTGGCGATAAGCTCGATGAAAAGCCGTCGATGATACAAAACGTGTCGGCTCAGCCTGATCAGGGGGTACAGAAAGAACCCCTCAGGCAAGTAGCGAAGGCCGAAAAACGCGACTCAATCGCTAATGATGCGTTGCTTGAAGCCCGTTCAGAGTCTACTTTTGGCAGTGTGCGAATTAAAAAATAACGGCTCCGTTTCGCTCCAGATTATATCCCTCTCTCTCTTTGATGTAACAGAGTCGCGTATTCGTCCCTGGTTCAGCAGCAATCTTCTTTTATCTATCCCCGACAGATCGGATGTGACGCTTTTGGTATCAAGAGAGTCGCTTCCAGCGTCCTGAAGATCCTCACGAAATTTTACACTGGCCTGAACGTTGAGGAGAGTAAGTTCTTTAACCTCCTCTCGCTCTGACCCGTTTGTCGTTGGAGTGATTATTAATCAGGGCATTGCGTAATACGCGACTAACCCGTGATAGGAAGGATAATAACAATGAACGCCGCTGAACTGCACCGGGATGCCATCATTATTGATGGCCTGATCTGCGCGAAATGGAATCGGGAGCTTTTTGAAGACATGTCAAAAGGTGGGCTGACAGCCGCCAACTGTACAGTCTCTTTCTGGGAAAATTTTCAGAATACGGTAAACAATGTTGTCGAGATGAATCAGCTTATTGAAGCCAGCAGTGATCTGCTCATCAAAGTACATACCACTGCAGATATCCAGCGTGCTAAACAGGAAGGTAAAACCGGCGTCATGATGGGATTTCAGAACGCTAATGCGTACGAAGACCAAATTGGCTATGTGCAGGTATTCAAGGACCTGGGCGTTGGTATCGTGCAGATGTGTTACAACACTCAGAATTTAGTCGGCACCGGCTGTTATGAGCGCGATGGCGGTTTATCCGGCTTTGGTCGGGAAATTGTTGCTGAAATGAATCGTGTCGGTGTGCTGTGTGACTTGTCTCACGTGGGAGCTAAAACGTCTGAGGAAGTTATCCTCGAATCTAAACAGCGGGTGGCGTATTCACACTGCTTGCCCAGTGGTTTAAAAGATCATCCGCGTAACAAGTCGGACGCTGAACTGAAGTTTATAGCAGATCACGGTGGATTTGTTGGCGTCACTATGTTCGCGCCTTTCCTTAAAAACGGTATTGATTCGACCATCGAAGATTACGTTGAAGCGATTGAGTACATCTACAACATCGTAGGTGAAGATAGCATCGGAATCGGCACCGACTTTACCCAGGGTCAGGATCAGAACTTCTTCGAATACCTGACTCACGATAAAGGCTATGCGCGCCGTTTGACGCGTTTTGGCAAGATTATCAACCCTGAAGGCATTCGCACGGTTGGCGAGTTCCCTAACCTGACTGAAGCGTTACTGCGGCGTGGTTTTTCTGAAACACAGGTCCGTAAAATCATGGGCGAAAACTGGGTGACGCTGCTTAAAGATGTCTGGGGTGCCTGATGATAAATACATAGTGGCGCAGCTTCGCTTGAGAGTGTGGCGTTAATAAACAACAAATACAAAAGAATTTTTGAGGTTAGAAAAATGAGTGTACATGCACCAGAAATGCCGATCGTTGTCGATGATGAGACCGGAGTATGGACCACCGATGCGCTACCAATGCTGTATGTGCCGCGCCACTTCTTCGTCAACAACCACATGGGCATTGAAGAAGAGATAGGTGCCGGGAAGTACGCAGATATTCTCTATAAAGCCGGGTATAAGTCGGCACATTACTGGTGTGAGAAAGAAGCGGCGGAACACGCTATATCAGGTGCGGATGTATTCGAGCATTACATGAAACGCCTGTCTCAACGCGGTTGGGGTTTCTTTATTACTGAAGC
>NZ_JBFIIH010000214.1:0-4093 GCF_041601355.1 Neptunomonas sp. | reverse complement strand
CGAACAGTGAATTGCTGCTGGATGAACACAACATTGCAGAAGATGTTCACGTCAATTTGACACAGATGGGCAGCATGGTGGAGCGCATCCACGCCGGCCAATGGCGCGGCTATTCAGGCCTGCCCATCGACACCATCGTCAATATTGGTGTCGGCGGCTCAGACCTTGGCCCGCTGATGGCCTGCAAAGCCCTCACCGATGCACAACCACCGGCAGGACGCCAACTCAAAGTGCATTTTGTGTCATCCATGGACGGCAGCCAGATCGCCGACTTGCTTGACCAGCTATCGCCGGAAACCACCTTATTTATCATTTCGTCTAAATCGTTCACCACCATCGATACGCTGTCCAACGCCAATACGGCACGCCAATGGCTTAAGTCGGCCAGTAATGTAAAAACCGAACTGCTCAACCGCCGCCACTTTATCGGCGTATCGGCCAGCCAGGAAAAGATGAACCAGTGGGGCATTCCGGAAAACAGCCAGCTGAATTTCTGGGACTGGACCGGCGGACGCTACTCGATGTGGTCAGCCATTGGCTTGCCGATTGCGCTCCGCATTGGCATGCCAGGCTTTAAAGCCATGCTCAGTGGCGCACACGCCATGGATGAGCACTTCAAAACAGCACCCTTTGAAGAAAATCTGCCCGTACAGCTGGGGATGATCGGCGTCTGGAACATCAACTTTTTAGATATTCATGCCCACGCGATTCTGCCCTACGATGGCCGCTTAAGCCATCTGCCCGCCTACCTCGAACAACTGGAGATGGAAAGTAACGGCAAAAGCGTCAGCCGCCAGGGAGAAACCATTCATTACCATACCTGCCCGATTCTCTGGGGCGAGATAGGCCCTAACGCGCAGCACGCGTTTTACCAGCTACTGCACCAAGGCACCGAATCAGTGATGTGTGATTTTATCGCGCCCGCCAGGCGCTATGAAGAACTAGACAACAGCGAGCTACAGCAGCAACACCAGCTGTCACTCGCTAACTGCCTTGCCCAGTCACGCTTGCTGGCACTGGGCGACGCCGCCATTGCCGGTAACGATGCCGCACCGATCCATAAACGCTATCGCGGCAACCAACCCAGCACGACAGTACTGATCGACGAACTGACCCCCTACTCGTTTGGCCAGCTAATCGCCTTATACGAGCATAAAGTGTTTGTCCAATCAGTAATCTGGGACGTTAATCCGTTTGATCAATGGGGCGTAGAACTGGGCAAGAAAATGGCGACCGACCTGCTCAAGCCGCTGTTAAAAGAACAGCGAGCCTCACCAAACGGGACAGAAGCAGCGCCCTTTGACAGCTCCACAGAAGGCCTTCTCAGCGCCATTCTTGAGAAACAAGAGCTGTATAAGCAAGGTCAGAAACAAGAGCCTCAGCAAGAGCACGCACAGGATAAAGAAAAGGGATCAGCGCTATGAAAATCGCCATCTGGGGCCACGAACTCACCGCCTGGGCAACCGCCGGTTTACTCGCGCAAGCCGGCAATGATGTGTTTCTCGTTAACGACACACAGATCAGCGATCCCGTGACACTCATGGGCAGCAGCATCCGCAATGAGCCAGGGCTTCAAGACCTGATCACCCAGCAGTTCGAAAAGCAAAACCTGCAGTTTATCCACAGCGGCTCCGCTTCATTGCTCTCGACACATATCATCAGCATGAACCCGGCGGCCTATGATCAAGCACACCAGCTTGTCAGCGGCATAGCCCGGCGCCGTTCAGATAAGCCCCTTTCTGCAGATCAGCAGCCAGGCCAACAGCCAGATAAGCTGCTGATCATTAACCAGAGCCATTTCGGCGTAGGCTGTACCGACAAACTACAAGCGCTGCTGGATATCGACAAAGATCAGGTGGTGGTTTATCTGGCCGAGAACATCTCAGAAGGCGAAGCCCTGAAAAATATCCGCCAGCCTAAATCACTCACCTTTGGCAGCACCAACTCATGGGCCAGCATGATGACCCGTGCACTGCTGCGGCCTTTTAGCAGCCAGTTGGAACAACTACTGGTGATGACACCCAAAGAAGCTGAATTTGCCAAGCTATCCATAACCGGCATGCTGGCGCTGCGTATTGGTTACATCAATGAGCTCGCCAACCTGGCAGAGCAGCTGGATGTTGATATCGATGTCATCAAGCAGAGCCTTGGGGCCGACCCGCGTATCGGGCATCACTACCTGGCACCCGGATGTGGATTTGGCGGTAACATCTTCTCGCAAACCACCAAAGGGCTGGCCAATCTGCTATCCGAAAAGCGCCAATCACAGCTGCTGGATACTGTGCTGCAAGAAAACGAGAAACAGAAAGAGCAACCGTTTCGTAAGCTATGGCGGCATTATGAGTGTGATATTCACAAACTGAATATCACCCTGTGGGGAGTCTCTTTTAAGCCAGGCTCTGCCGCACTGGACAGCGCACCCAGCATCAAAATCATCAACGCCCTGCTTGCCCAACAAGCCAATATCCATATACACGACCCGGAAGCGCTGGAAAATATCGAAAAACTCTACGGTGGGCATCCACAGGTACACACCTACCGCGATAAATATGAAGCACTCAACCAGTCAAACGCCCTGCTACTGCTGACCGAGTGGCCAGAATACGCATCACCAGACTACGAGCAGATGCTAGAACGCATGCAAGCTCCGCTTATCATCGACGGGCGCAACCTCTTAAGCAAAGAGCTGGCGCAAAGCCTCGGTTTTACCTATTACGGCATTGGGCGATAATTGGTATTATTAATATTATTTGCACACGGGTGAAACATCCATGGAATTAATTCTCACTCCCTTAAAGAAAGCCATCGCTTCATTAGATATAGCCGTTGCCCAACCCAAGAATGAGTTTATTCGCGACGCTGTTATCCAACGTTTCGAGTACACTTATGAGCTGTGCTGGAAGTTTATCAAACGTGATTTAAGTGAAGACTTAGGATCAGAAAGTATCGTCATCCTTAGCCGAAAAGATCTCTTTCGAGTGGCCGCCGACCGAGGCTTGATAAAAGACCCGCTAATCTGGTTTACCTACCACAAAGCAAGAAATGAAACATCGCACACCTACAATGAAAAAATAGCAGAACAAACGTATGACATTGCTGTTTTATTCTTACCCGAGGCACAGGCGCTATTAGCAATACTGGAATCAAAATATGCTTGACCTAACACCGGAGCAGTTAAATACCGTCAAGTTAATTTCTTCGCAATACCTCGCCCCTGCGACAGAAATTTATGCCTTCGGATCAAGAACAAACGGAAAGGCTCGCAAGTACTCTGATCTTGATCTACTCATAAAATCAGACAAAGCCATCCCCTACCAAACGCTTACAGAACTAGAAAATGCGTTCTCAGAATCCGACCTGCCTTTCATGACAGATATCATTGATTGGCAACAAATCTCAGAAGAGTTCAGAGCCGCCATTTCCAAAGAACTAGTCAAGCTATCATAATATCTCGATACGCGCCCTTACGCTGCTCAGCCAGATATCAAGCGCTCCATAACACGCCCTCATCCAGTACCTTTTGACGGAAAGCCGCTCCGGCATTAAACAAATCAACAAGGTCGACATGATAGATAATGTTACTCTGCTCAAGCGCCTCCCTCACGTCGGACAATAAACCAGCAGGCAATGGCGATTCAGGCAAAATGGCCACATCAATATCGGACGTTCGATGTGCTGTATTTTTTGCATGAGAATCAAATAAATAAACACTTACCTCGAAATCAACCTTAAACAACCCACACACAGCAACGCAATAGCGACGCCGGCAAGGTTGGCGTAGCTATCCTCCATACTGTATACGCGCAACGGGCGAAACTCGCCTTGTAAGTATTCCAACAAGGGCGCCAACGCAAACAACACCGGCCAGAAATAGAACCAGCGCACATGCCGTAAGGCCCACCACGCAGTTAACGATAAGCCTAAAAAGGCCAGCGCATGGCCGACTTTGTCGGAGTTATGGAATAACTGTGGGGGTGGCGTCGGCCTGAAAATACCGTACGCTACAGCAGCCAGGCACATTAGGAATAGCCCCCAACGCAAGTAAGTTTTAACCCTTTCTCTAAGCAAGTGGTATCCAGACGTGTGCGTCAGG
>NZ_JBFIIH010000213.1:0-4109 GCF_041601355.1 Neptunomonas sp. | reverse complement strand
TTTTACAATTTCCGTAACGACACCACGCGGGTGTCTACGATCAGTTTTAACGATTAAATCAGAAGTTTGTATATATAGCGGATCGCGAACAAGCATTAGCTTTTCAAGTACAGCCTGGGGGTCAGGCGAATTTAAAAGTGGACGATTTTTATCTTTGGAAGTTCTTTCCAATTGCTGCTCTACCGATGTATCCAGATATACAACGAACCCCCTGCTCTGTAAACAAGCGCGGTTAGCTGCGCGAAGCACTGCCCCGCCGCCTGTAGCGAGGACTTGCTGATCCTTTAGCGTCAGCTCATCTACAACAGCTTCTTCGCGATCGCGAAATCCGTCTTCCCCTTCGACATCAAAAATCCAGGGTATATTCGCCCCTGCACGCTCTTCTATTTCACGATCGACATCAACAAAATCAAGACTGAGCTCTTGAGAAAGCATACGCCCTATGGTGCTTTTTCCAGCACCCATAGGGCCAATAAGAAATATATTCAAGCTGGGACAACTCCGCCTACTTTGCCGATAAAGACTCTCTTATAAGTTTAGGTGTGATAAAAATCAACAACTCGACCTTTGCGTCTGATACTTGTTTACTACGAAACAAAGCGCCTATCCCCGGCAAATCACCGAGAAAAGGTGTTTTGGAAATAACGTCACTCACTTCATTTTTGTACACGCCACCCAACACAACGGTATCACCATCTTTAACCACAACTGACGTTTCGAGTTCGTTGTTGACTATACTGATTTCACCGTTTGGCAAAGTTTCACCTAACGAATCCTGGTTGATTTTTAAATCCAGCAAAATGCGGTCTCCCGGATTAAGCTGAGGTGTCACATCAAGACTTAACACAACATCTTTAAACTCAATTTTAACTTCACCGTCCTCAACCGTCTGATAAGGAATTTCCTGGCCTGATTGTATACGAGCGGCTTTACCATTGGTGGTAATAACCTTAGGTTGAGATATTATCTCTGCCTTACCCTCACTTTGCAAAGCTGACAGTTCAGTTGAAATCAGCAAATTGTTTGTTGCATAACCTAAACGGATAGCAGAAGTCGGGCTAACGCCTAAATCAATCCCTAATCCACTTGTTAAAGTTCCTATACCTGAAGTTGAGTAATCGCCTACCCCCGCGCCCCCATCAGCAACGAAGCCACCTTGAGTTAAACCAAAACCCCATTTTATACCCAAATTACGGGTAAATTCTGTTGATGCTGTTACTAAACGCGCTTCCACCATAATCTGTGCGACTTCAGTATCAAACTTGCGCAATGTTCTGCGTATCTCTTCCAACTTCGTTGTTGTTTCTCTGACCATCAGCACATTGGTCTGATCATCAGCAACAATAAAGCCTCTCTCAGAGACCAACTTTGCTTCGTATATGCGCGATCTCATTTCAGAGGCTTTGCGGTAATCCACCTGAATAAAATCTGTTTTTAGTGGCGATAACTCTTCTACTTGCTTTTGGCTTTCCAACTCAACGCGCTCACGCTCGGCGATATCTTCCGCTGGTGCCACTAACAATACATTACCTACCTGACGCTTATCCAGCCCACGGGTTTTCATCACTATATCCAGCGCCTGATCCCAGGGTACATGTTTGAGGCGCAGTGTAATTTCACCTTCTACGGCATCATCAACCACCAGATTCAGCTGTGCTACCTCAGCTAATATCTGCAGTACAGAACGCACACTGACATTCTGGAAATTCAGGTCTATCTTTTCACCACTATACGGGAAATCATTTTTCTTAAGTTCATCTTTTTCTGCGCGTGATAACGGTTTAAAGTCAAGAATCAGCTTACTACCTGTCTGATACGCCATGTAATCATAAGGCTCTGCACCTGGCTTAATTAATACGGTCGTGTTTCTGCCACTCGCCATCGCATCAACATACATCACAGGCGTTGCAAAATCCTGCACATTAACACGTTGCTGCAAGGAAGCCGATAACGTAGCACCCGAGAAATTAACAGCCACGTTATTACCTTCCTCTTCGATATTCAAACCTGCCTGATCATCCGACAAGGTAATAACGACACGACCGACACCCCCCGCAACGCGTTCAAAATCAATTCCCTGAACCCGGGTTTTATCATTATGCGCATCTAAAACATTTCTCTTTGCCGACATTGGCTTTGCCTGAGAAGAAGTTTTAGCCATTGATGTATTGGGCTTCTCACCAAAGACAACAAATAAACTATTGCCCTCAGTAAAGGTGCGGTAATCCGTCATCCCATTAAGATTGGTAACAATACGCAGGCGACCATTACCCTGGGCAAAATTCAATGACTCGACAACACCTGCCTTAACATCAACAGACTTTGAACCTAAATCGTTTTTAACCCCCCAAAAATCCAGAACCAACCGGGGAGGACTATCAATAGTATATGCTTTAGGTACCGGAGGAACTGAATCAAAATCAAGTTTCACCTCAATTTTATTACCGGGCAACGCTACGAAAGAGGATTTTTGTAACACCACCTCTTGAGCAACAACACGTTGAGACAGCCCCAACAGTGTGAGCAGAAGTATCGCGACAAGGATACCTTTGAAAAGCCCCGCACCTTGGGGTTGAAGATAAGCATTATTATAATTCATGTTTCTATCCTTTGCTCAATTCTGCTCGGCTAACTCAATAATTCTCGGACGCTGCATCCATCCACCTCGTCCATTCGATATAATTTCCAGCATGTCCAGCTGCTGATCTGAAACAGCAACAACCCGACCAAAATCTAAACCGACATAATCTCCAATTTTGACCCGATGAATTTCTTTATTGTTATCCAGTACAAGTGCCCAGAAAAAGTCATCATCCGCCTTTCCAATAGTGCCAACCATCGACAACTGGTCAACCGCAAACTGCTCAAGATAGCTTCGGGGTCTATCCTGATCAGGCTGAAGGCCATCACTATCATCAAGCTCAAAGTTAGCTAAAGTTGACACTACCCGTATCAAAGGAATAAATGGATCTCTTAAGCTTGCGCCCTGATAGACGAAGCTATGGTAAGGCTCAAAAGTAGGTAAAGGCTCAATTTTTCCTTTTGGTTTAGCTTGCACATCAGTGACAAACCTAGCCAAATCAGCTGTATCTTCAACCCAGATACAGCCTGATGCCATACTAATGACAAGCCCGGCGAGTAAGGCTCTACAGCCTCGGTAAGGAAGTTTATTCAGTATCATCATAACGATAAGTCTTTGCACTGATTAGCATCTCCAGCGTGCCATCATTCGTAGGCTTTAGTGTGTAATCATGCAATGTCACTATTCGTTCTATCGCAGCAACACCACTAACAAACTGCCCCATCTGATGATACGTCCCTTTTACTTCTATATTTATCGGCAACTCGATATAAAACTTGTCTTTACGTTCACCGGCCAAAGCAATCTGCTCAATCTGAAGCCCTGCTGCCCGACCAATATCACTAATATCTTCAAGCAAACCCGGCACTTCTTTATCCGTCGGAAGCTGCCCCAAAAGCTCGGAAAACTTTCCTTCCACATCTTCCATCTGTTTTCTCAGAGCCGCCAGATTCGCAACCTGAAATGATTTCTTTTCGAACTCTTGTTTCAACTGACTTTCTTTTTGAATTTCCCTTTCAAGCTGAACATGCTGCTCATTGACATAAAAGTGAATTCCGGCAAAAACAACGCCAACCATAATCAGCAGATAAACAATCGCCTTTATACCTATAGGCCAGTTTCCTGCGCTATTCAAATCTAAGTTATTGGGATCAAAGCCCTGAAATGCATTTTTAAATGATTGTTTATTCATTTTGCATCCTCTGCTTTAGGCTTAGTGAGTACCACTGACAGATCAAACGCTCTTATATCTGCCAAAGCCAACGCTTTACTTCCTGCCGCTGCGCTCCCGATCGCGCTCACTTTAGAAAGATTAGGCTCGCCAAACCAGATGGAGCGATTTAAACGCCGCATCAGCTCGGATACATCTTTGTTCTCTGCGGCTAAGCCTTTGATCTGTATAGAGTCACCACCGGCTTCTTGTCTTTGCAAGAAGTCATAATGCAAGCCATCAGGCAGGACTCTTACTAATTCATCAAAATTACGAACGATAATAGGTCTATTGCCCTGCAGCTCCTGAATAGCGTTG
>NZ_JBFIIH010000212.1:0-4188 GCF_041601355.1 Neptunomonas sp. | reverse complement strand
TGGGAGCGCATTGGTTCCGAGGGACCAACAGAGATCCTATTTTAGAGATGGGAATGAAAGGTACTGAAATGGTTTTAGTTCCCTACTATGAGCAAATGAACCAATTCGGATTTGATCTGCAGGCGACGATTGAAAGCTGGCTCTGGAAAGCTGAAACTATTTGGCGGAATAGCGAATCCGATACCTACTGGGCAGCACAGGCGGGTTTTGAATATACTTTCTATGGTATACAAGAAAGCTATGCCGACTTAGGTGTATTGTTAGAATATGGCTGGGATCAGCGCGGCAAAAAAACAACAGCCATTTTTCAAAATGACATTTCTGTCGGCGCACGCTTAGCACTGAATGATACAGCAAGCACAGAACTACTGGCTGGCATCATTTATGATTTAGATTATGACAGCAGCAGCTTTCAGATAGAAGCTAGCCGCCGGCTAGCAGACAAGTGGAAAATCACACTGGATGGTAGGTTCTTCTCCGCAGATGATAGTGCGGATATGATGTCTTCGATGGATAAAGATGACCATATTCAAATAGGTGTAGAACGTTATTTCTAGTACATTGACGCATCATTACATGGCCAGCATATTAGATATTCATATCAAGCATCATCTATTAGCTGGCTGGGTTAGCACTGATAATCTGGCACTCATCATCTGACATATTTCTGAAACGGTGTGGCTGTGAACTTTTAAAATAATAGCCATCTCCGGCTTTTAATGTGTAAATATCCTGACCTACCGTGAGCTCTATTTCGCCTTTGATAACTACCCCCCCCTCTTCTCCTTCATGCTGCAACATGTCAGTACCGGTATCAGCACCAGGCGGGTAGTATTCACGCATAATATTAGTCGTACGCTCTTTTACCGTTGCTCCGATTAAAAGCAATTTAACGTTATCCGTGCCAACGTCCGGCTGCTCATCTCCCCGAAAGACCACTTTATCCGGCTCTGCCTCATCCGTGAAAAAATCACCAATTGAAATGGGTACACACGCCAGAATTTTTTTAAGAGAGCTTACTGAAGGGCTTACACCATTTTTTTCTATCATCGATATCGTACTATTAGTAACACCAGCACGCTTCGCCAGCTCACGCTGGGAAATCCCTTTAAGTTTACGTATCTGTTTTAATCTCTCACCAACATCCACACCAATATCCTGTTTTAATTACGTTTATTGATTATAACAAATATTTAACCGCACAATAAAAAACTGGCTACTGACTGATAAAAATCACTCACCAGTTGAACAGTCAAGAGATTACAACTCGCGCAAACAGCGCTGCATAATATCCAACCCCTCTTCGATTAATGTATTGAAAGCGGTTTATGGAACCAGAACACGAATTGTATTCGCGAAAGAACCACAAGAAAGCAATAACAAACCATTAGGCTGCCACCATAAGTACTACCGATACTGGCAGGACCCGGGACATCCATCAGCTAAGCTTTACCAACCAGCGCAGAAAGGGTCATCCCGCCTGCCTGACTCGTACCTTGAAGTCCATGACCGACTGTCAACTTGCGAACAGCTTCACTGAATATTTCCATCAAAGCATCGTAAACACTGCACTGAACCAGAATACGATTAGCACACACAGGTTTGCCCGGCATTTCTGAATTGCGAAATAATTGCGCCCTGTACCGCTTTGTCCGGGTTGGCATCGTCAAAACGATCAGTGGTGCATTACCACCCAATTCCAAAGACATTTTCTAAACCGTATCGGCACACTGCCGCATCAAACTGCTTACCGACCGCAGTAGAAGCCGTAAATGACAACTTACGAATAACCGGGCTATCTGTGAGTACACGCCTGACAACCGCAGGCTGGGCGGTAGTCACGACATTTTTTACTTCAACAATAAGATCAAACCAGCGGCGTAATATCAAAGCACGCTCTTTTGCTGTTTTCGTTTTCCACAATAGGAAAGCTTTTTCAGCAGCACATATTGCCTGCTGCGTTTCCTGTACACGCATATCAGGCACTTCAGCTATTTGCTGACCCGTTGCAGGATCAAGAAACCTGCATTGACCACTTAACGCGCTCAGCCACTCACCGTTTATAGAGGCCTGCATTTTAAGCAAGCTGGGATCTTTAAGTGATAACATCTATTAACCTCTTTGAATAACCCCCTGATTACAAAGAATTTCTATTTCTGCTGAATCCATACCTAAAATAGATTCGAGAACATGCGTGCTGTGTTCACCAAGTACAGGGGGAGCCTGATGGTAAGTGATTGGCGTCTTAGAAAATTTCACAGGATTAGCAACCGAAGGGACTGCTCCTGCATCACGGTGTGACAATGAAACTTTCATCTCACGATGTTGAATCTGCGGCTCTTCAAAGACCTGCCCAATGGTATTGATAGGCCCACATGGAACCCCCACATCTGATAACTTTTCCAACCATTGCTGCGTAGTGTGCTGCTGCATCAATGGCAACAAAAGCGGGATAAGCTCCGCGCGATTCTCGACACGCTTTTGATTAGTGATGAATGAGACATCAGAAGAAAGTTCAGGCTGACCGGCCACTTCACAAAAACGCTTAAACTGCTGATCATTGCCCACCGCTAAAATAATGTGACCATCAATGGTTGGGAACGCCTGATACGGAACAATATTGGGATGCGCATTTCCCAATCGTCCGGGAGATTGACCAGAAGCAAGGAAATTCATCGCCTGATTTGCCAAGGTGGCAACTTGCACATCAAGCAATGCCAGATCAATATACTGGCCTACACCACTTTCTTCCCGATGCAATAATGCCGCCTGAACCGCGTTAGCGGCATAAAGACCCGTCATCACATCAACTAAAGCCACACCCACTTTCATTGGCATGCCATCTGGTTCGCCCGTAACACTCATCAAGCCGCCCATACCCTGAATCATAAAATCATAACCGGCACGCTGTGCGTCAGGTCCATTCTGGCCAAAGCCCGTTATAGAGCAGTAAACCAGACGAGGATTCAGTCCTTTAAGTGAATCGTAATCAAGTCCATAGCGCTTGAGCCCGCCTACTTTGTAGTTCTCAAGCACTACATCCGACACTTTTACCAGTTCGCGAATAATCGCCTGCCCTTCAGGTTTAGCAATATCGACGGCAACCGACTGCTTTCCACGATTTGCTGCATGAAAATAGGCGGCCTCAGACGTTTCAGCCTCGCTCCCTTGCATAAAGGGTGGCCCCCATCCACGCGTGTCATCGCCATTTCCGGGACGTTCGATTTTTATTACTTCGGCACCGAAGTCGGCCAGCATCTGACCGGCCCAGGGGCCTGCCAGAATACGACTCAAATCCAGAACCCGGATGTGAGATAAAGCGCCACTCATCAGAAAAAGGCCTGTAAGCCAGTCTGCGCACGCCCCAGAATCAAAGCATGTATGTCATGCGTGCCTTCATAGGTATTGACTGCTTCCAGATTCATCACGTGGCGGATCACATGAAACTCATCAGCAATACCATTACCGCCGTGCATATCACGTGCAACACGAGCGATATCCAGTGCTTTGCCACAGTTATTACGTTTCATCAAAGAGATCAATTCAACCGGACAGTTACCGGCATCCATCATCTGCCCCATACGCAAACAGCCCTGCAACCCGATAGAGATTTCAGTCTGCATATCTGCTAACTTTTTCTGTATCAATTGCGTTTGTGCTAAGGGACGACCAAATTGCTTACGATCCAAGGTGTATTGGCGAGCGGCCTGCCAACAGAACTCAGCAGCGCCTAACGCCCCCCATGAAATACCGAAACGCGCTTTATTTAAACAGCCGAAAGGACCCGCCAGACCAGAAACATTTGGCAGTAGATTTTCATCAGGTACAAACACGTCTTCCATAACGATCTCACCGGTGATCGATGCCCGTAATGAAAACTTACCTTCAATTTTTGGTGCTGACAGACCCTTCATGCCTTTCTCGAGCACAAAACCACGGATAACATCATCCAGCTTGGCCCAAACAACAAATACGTGCGCAACCGGAGAGTTGGTAATCCACATTTTGCTGCCTTTCAGAAGGTAGCCACCATCAACCTTAGTTGCTCGGGTACGCATACCAGCAGGATCAGAACCCGCATCCGGTTCAGTTAAACCAAAGCAACCAATCCATTCACCACTGGCTAATTTTGGCAGGTACTTTTGACGCTGCGCTTCGCTTCCATAAGCATAGATCGGATGCATTACT
>NZ_JBFIIH010000211.1:0-4202 GCF_041601355.1 Neptunomonas sp. | reverse complement strand
CAGCAGAGGCAGCAGAGGCAGCAGAGGCAGCAGAGGCAGCAGAGGCAGCAGAGGCAGCAGAGGCAGCAGAGGCAGCAGAGGCAGCAGAGGCAGCAGAGGCAGCAGAGGCAGCAGAGGCTCCTTTACCTCCTCATTTTTCAGGGGCTGAAAAAGTAGCGGATTTCCAGTTAGCGAAAAGACAACATGCGGAAAAATCATCAGGTATCTTCAACTCACCTCAGAACAGACCCTCTCACAACCTTCAGTCTAAGCCCGCGAGTGTCAGTCAAATTGTAGCTAAAGCAGAGGTTGTTTCACGGCTCCCGAAAAAGGATAGATCCCATAGCAATGCTGAAGAAACGGGGCGAACTGATTTTGATGTGTTGCAGTCGGTGACTGCCAAAAATATCGAAACCCGTGCGGCGGCGTTGACGCCGATTCTGGAAAAGAACAAAAAGCCGCACTACGCGGTCGCTAAAAAACCACTGGTACCAGGGGATAGCCCGCCTAAATCGTTAATGATAACCACGGTGTTCGGGAATCTGCCTGAGCTTGACTGGACGATTGAGGCTGATCGACGTCGCTTGCAGATAAACCCTGAGGGTATGTTGTTGCCCTGGATCACAAAAACGGTTGAAGAGGGCAGGAAACAAGATGTGTCTTTTTCAATCGATGGGCTGCATTTACGTCTGGAATATTTGCCATGGACAGACTGCTTTGTCACCAACTTGTCTGAAGAGGTGCTTTATACCGTAATGACAAGTCGGTTTGGGATCGGCGAACTGTCTATCAGGCACGGCGATGTTATTGAAGATGATTTGCAGGAGGGTTTAGGTTTCACTGAACGCATAATGACAGCGGAAGACCTGCTTTGGTTAGCCGGACTCTGGACAGTACAAGGGCGAATTCTGCCTGGCGATGATCCAACCCGTCCACGTCGTTTGAAACATGCTCCTGATTGCCTTAAAGATATTGCAATACCAGAAGTACAAGCTGTGATTGATTTATGGAAAAGCCGTACAATGAGTGCATTTGAGATTATTAGTGAGCTCAATATTCCGCAGCGATATGTGTTTGGCGTAATGGCGGCGGCTACGACAGCGATGCAGTTTACGTTTTAGTGTTTAAGTTTCTTGCTAATCTATGGAGGGGGATAATGTGACGACAGCCGGGATTCAACAACGTTACTTACAAGTCACGCCAAGCGGTGCCTATTATGCAACGGTGAACTCTCAGCCAGATGACGCTCGTGCTTTATTGTTGCAGCTAATGAGCAGTGAAACACCGATTGAGCACTCAATGGATATATTTGCAGAGTTGGCTGATCTGGATAAAGAACACGCCGCCGTGTTATTTAATCGCCTCATTGCCCGTAGGTTTTTAGCCCTTGTGCAGGTGCCTAAAGAGCCAAGGCAGGGGAGTCTGGAATCAACATTGACAGACCTTCTGGTGACGCTTTCAGCGACCGGCAAGGTCGTATTGGGAGATGATCAGGGGTTTTGTCTGGGATCTGCAGGTTTTGATAGAGATCATGCAGATGCGTTAGCAGCCTTAGCGGCTGATCTTATTTCACTTCATCAGCGACATCAGTCGTTATTGAATAAAGAGTTACAATTAATGGGTGAGTCATGGGGGTTGCTTGATCCGGTCGGGAATAGCATGCTGGGCACATGGATAATTCATATAGGGTCACAGTCGTTTGCGGTTATTATTCATGGCCAGCCTAATTTAAATCAGCATGAATTTGTTGAGTTGATCAGCGCACTTGCGAGTCGCTATCTTGATCAGTGAGCCTTGAAGCTTGTACCTTGAACACGGCTATTAATAAAATTATGGAGATAAGCTGTTATGCGTTCTGAAATGATGAGGTCTATTCTTAGTGACCTGAATGGAACGTCTGCTGAGATTGAAGCCTCGGCTGTCATCTCAACGGATGGATTGATGATTGAGGCTTTACTTCCTGCCAGCATGGATGAAGATAGAGTAGGTGCCATGAGCGCGGCAATGCTTTCTCTTGGGGAAAGGACGGCGCAGGAGCTTGCGCGAGGAGAGCTTGAACAAGTACTGGTGAAAGGCGTCAATGGTTATATCTTAATGACACATGCGAATAGTGATTCAGTTCTGACTGTTGTAGCCAAACCTAATGCTCGTTTAGGGCTTATTTTTCTCGATGTTAAACGTGCCGCTGAAGCAATAGGTAAGCTACTCTAGAGAGGAATTATTTTTTCATGCTTATTACCTACCATGATGGCTCGATCAGAGAGGTGGCTATCGTTGATCAGGAGGTTCCATATCCTGATGGTAAGCTAATAGTGTCCCGAACGGATCCCTCAGGAGTGATTACTCACGCTAATCAGGCATTTGTTGACATGTCCGGATATCCGTTAGATGAATTGATTGGTAGCAGTCACTGCGTTTTACGCCATCCTGATATGCCGGCTACGGCGTTTAAAGATCTTTGGGTTACCGTTAAGGCAGGAAAAAAGTGGCACGGCTATATCAAAAACCTGCGAAAGGACGGTGCGTACTATTGGGTGAAAGCTACGGTAATCCCTAATATTCGCAATGGCGAGTTAATGGGGTATACGTCTGTCAGGCGAAAACCATCCCGCAGTAAAGTAGAGCAATGTACGGCTCTGTATTCGCAAATGAATATACTGTCATCTTAAACATCTATGATGTTATCCGGGTTACCTTGATAACCATGCAACAGGAGATCAGGGGACAAACAGTACCGGAAAGTATGCAGATGTCAGGGTGAGTGAAAACAGGGCAGGAAGATGCTGCATTTTTATCGATTTAGTTGAAGCAATAATGGATGAGTGATTTATCCGTTTAGAATGGACATAAAGGCTGTATCTCTCAAAATTTCTATTTTGTTCTTGCCTGTCTTTTTAGCTTTATAGAGTGCTTTATCTGCTCGTTTAATGATTTGTTCAATCTGACAGTCAGCCGCACTGGAGGCGCCAATGCCGAAGCTGGCGGTGGCTCTGATCCGCTTTTCACTATTTTCATTAGCAAATGCAAAAACAGAGAGTTCAACTCTGATTCGATTGGCTACCTGTACTGCGCCTTCGAGTGAGGTGCCAGGGAAAATAATGGCGAACTCTTCACCACCATAGCGATAGGCCGTATCTGTTTTTCGAAGGTTATTCTTAATCATAGAGCCAAATTTTTGCAGAATTTGATCACCGAATAAGTGACCGTATGCATCATTCATCATTTTAAAATTATCAAGGTCGATGATACAGAGTGCAAAATATTGATTATATCGCTTGGTTCGTTCTAATTCTGCGATCATCTTTTCAGTAAAGTGCCTCCTGTTATAAAGCCCTGTCAAAGTATCTGTAATGCTTAGCTGCTTATAACGCTCTTCGCTTTGCTGTAAAGCTATTTGGCTGTGCTTTTCATTACTGATGTTCGTCAGTGTTTCGATGGCACCTATAACTTTGCCTGTCGCATCTGTGATACTGGCAGCGGTGAAGGATAGCCACTCTCCTTTTTCTCCAATGTCAGGGAAAAAATCTTCAGCTTCGTAGGCATCTTCGATTAACGCTGATGCTTTATATTTATTTTCATAAAGTTGAGATACAGCTTCGTCTTTGCCCCCTTCGATTATTAAATCTGCCAGGGTGGGGCGCTCTGTGGCATAAAAGGCGATCCATTGGTTTTGGGTGCCAATCATTTCACTGCGCTTTTTATTGGTGAGTTGCTCTAATGCTTTGTTCCAGAAAATGATTGTGTGGTTGATATCCAAAACGAAAGTGGGGAGGGGGATTCTATTGAATACTGTTTCTAGTAGATTCTCTTGCTTTTCTAGTAGATTCTCTTGCTGTTCTAATGGATTTTCATCAGAAAAATCGCTTTTATCTACCACAAGCATGTCATCCTGTTAATTTTACGTTCATCCTGAAGTCATTGTAGATGAAATAATCAGAATGTAAAAAATCTTTTATAGGGGTGTATAATATTGCCAAATTTTTAAGGTAGGTATCGATGGACGCGCTTAACGAAATACATGATTTTCTGGCTTGCGAAACACCATCGCAATGGGTTGAGCATGCACTGGAGAATCAGGATATTCTTTTAATAGATCATGCTCATTGTGAAAAAAAAGCAGCATCGACGGCGATGACATTAATGTTCCGGTATGTTGATAGAACAGATCTCTTAAATAAAATGTCACGACTTGCACGTGAAGAGCTTATTCATTTCGAGCAAGT
>NZ_JBFIIH010000210.1:0-4330 GCF_041601355.1 Neptunomonas sp. | reverse complement strand
CAGCACGCTAAAATCAGGCCACTCCTCTATATCTGCGGGCCGGATAAGCTCATCCGGACTGAGTAAACCGATATAATCGGCTTTACTCTCATCAGACAATGCCCGCCAATCAGGTGCGGTATGGCCAAAAACAGCCGCTCGCGTGCGAAACGTATAGATCTGTACGCCTTCACTCGCGGGCAGAACAAATGGCCGACTATGCCCTAGCGCCTGTTGCCAACCGACACAGGTCAATTGCCGTGGCATATCAATATTCAGCCGGGTGATAACCCGCACATCCCAACGCTCACCCTGTGGAGCACCTTCGTGTTCAGCACCCACAATCAGGATCAAATCACCGACGGCCAAGCCACTATCAATACCCTCCAGCCAAAGCTGTGTGTCACCAAAGACAGGCAGTTGAAACTCACTCTGTTGAAGCTTGATGGCATTCCATTGCGCACGCGCCGCAGCCGGGGCAACCGTCTCAAATGTTTGTGCTTGTTCATCTTGTCCCGGCACACTCTGGACACGCGTCCCAACCGGGATTTCGATAGGCTTAGCAGACACGCCCGGCACACTTTGCAGCGTAAATGCCAGATGAGTACTGGCGGCAACACCCGGCGCTAGTTCATAGCCGATCAGGCGCGCCATCGCGCCCACTGATAAACGCTCAGTCGCTGTTCGCAGATAATGTTCATGCGCAAAGCGTTCGGTATAAAAGCTCAGCACATCCAGAGAGCAGGCCAATGCATCAGCGATGGCAAGCGTAAAGTCGCTACTCTCTCGGGTGGTGAGTGCTGCTAATGCCGGATTATCAACACTAGACAGACGTGACCGGATAGACTCAAAAAAGTCACTATAACGCCCTATCCGGTAAGGAAACTGTGTCAGCCCAGGCAGATTATCAATACGACAAGGAGTGACTGCATCAACGCCACTGCAGCAATCGCAACCAGGTTTTGTACTATTGTCTCCGTTCATCATTTTCCTCCGTGCAGCTCAAGCCGCAGCACGCCGTGCTCGGGGAAGTTGGGATTATTATCCAGACGTGCAATTTCAAACCGACCCAGCGTCATAAAACCATCCGCTAAGGGTTTAAGATCTTCCTGATTCTGCCGTTGAAAACGAGTGATCTGAACAGAATCAACACCGGCGACATGTCTCGCCGCCGCATACAACGGACTAAGATAAACAGTTTGGCCGAAACTAAAATTATCAGGATGAAATAAGCCAGGAGAACCATCCGTGCGAACAGCACTGCTGAAAATATCCAACAAACCACGACGCACATCACTACGAAAATAGTGCGCGTTAACACACACCAGCATATCGATTTCCAGCGATACATGTTGTGGCTCATTGACCTTCAGATCATGGCCTGCCATGCGGTATCGATCCAGATGATCAATAACCGATTTATCAAAACCATCCTCCTTAACCGGCTTACCGCCGTCACGATCAACGGTGGTGAACACCGTATGCCAGCTTCCTGTCCAGCGCAGGCTTGCCGCTGCCCGCTGAACACCATCCAATCGCTCAGTGACACTGGCGTAATCGGCAGGTGTTACTGCGCGCTCCTGGGTACGAAATGCATAAGGTGCATGCCGCCGTACCTCGTGAATCGTTTCGGCCGTCAGCCCCCCGTACGCTGGCAGTAAATTAGAAACGCGATTAATACGGGTTTCAGTGCTCACCACATGCACAATGCTATCTGCACCCACATTACCCTGTGGGCCGTTACCGACACGATAATGGGGGGTGAAAACCATGCCAGTATCCGGACGGCGACCATGAACATCATCACCGAAACGCACATGGGTGCTCCCATCATTTTCGCTTTCGAGTACAAAGTTTTTATCGGTAGCATGGTTAGATAACAACTCACGACTTGCATGCCAATATTGATTTCCATCATGCAAGCGGACAACAGGTACAGCATCCGCACAGCGCCATTCAAACGCTGACTTAGCAGAGCCTTGAGGGTCGAACGGCAGCGGGATACTGCGACGAATACCCTGCTCAACAACGGTTTTTGTTATCTGGCCCTGATACGTGACCGGCCCCAGAGCAAGACGCGGTTTAAAACGTGGCGGCAAGGGTTGGCGATTCTCCCTATTGCAGCTGTTGCTTCCCCCAGAGCTGGCAGTCGGATAATGTAGTTGAGCAGCGGGAACAGGCTCAGTCGGTGCATCAATAATACTGGCACCATGATCAACCAAGACATTGTTCCCAAAGGCAAGGCTGACATTATTCAGTAGTAGATCATCGTGCGTCTGATCAGTTTGCGAAGAGATACAAAGCGGGAATGGCAGAGCATCCTCGCTATGCCAACGTATTTCGGTTATCTCAATATCATGCAATGGATCTAGCAGCGGGTCAGTACCATCAAAAGCATTCACTGCCACCAACCGAACCGCATGTCGATGCGCAGGGTCGGCATCTTCGGTGGTGCCACTGAGCGCGCCTATGATTTCACGAAAAATAAGTACATCACCCTCAACCAGATCCGGCCAGTGCCCCCGCAAGGTTGCCTGAGTTGCCCCAATGGGTAAGCAGCAACGTTCATCCCCCCATGTATAGAATTCGAATTGATTGTGCTCAGCCCGCAACGTGATGGCATGCATCGGCTCAAACACCAAGGGTGTCGACTGTAACGCTTTACGATCTTCTGCAGAGCCTGACAAGAAATGTATTGGCGCACCCGGTACATGCGTATAAAAACGTATATCCGGTGGCAAAGAAAATGGTCCTCCGTTTACATTAATATGTAACCATGTTCGCGCATTACACCCTTCATGCATGTGGTAATCCACCAGCAGCGCATGCCGACGTATACTGCTGCGCAAACGGGCAGTATGCAGGTAAGCTTCAGTGGCAATGGCATCCAGATGGTAGTGCTGCATATCGCCAACATAGGCGATAAGTTCTGCTAATGTCGTTGCCAGATCAGCAGGACTGCGGTCGCGCCAGCCGGGCATCTGCCGGCTCATCCGATCAATAACTAAGCGTCGTAAACTGGAAAAATCTCGCGCCAGATAATTAATGGCAGGAGAACTGGCGGGTTCTTGCAGACAATCCGTGTTGTCAGCACAATCAAAATCACTGGGGCACTCTACTTTAAATGTAAAAGCAATTGACGACAGGCGTGGATCAAAGCCAGTTAGCGGCGCATCATTGCTGCTACCACTCACCAGTTTCATCTGATACCCGGAAAAGTCACCGCTGCTGCCGGTACGTATCAGCAACACATGATCAGCGTCCGACAAGGCCGTAAAAAAAGCTTGTTCGGCCAACGTCATCAAGGGGGATAAAGCTGATTCACTGGCAATTTCCAGCCACTCAACGGAGATATGGCGGATGCGCTCACCTCCCTCAATCCGCACATTCTCAGGTGTTAATCCTGACGGAACAGGTTTCAATAACCGTATCATCAAGGTTCGCTGACGAGGGCTGTCAGCAGGGGCATCCAGGTCCAGCACTTCAAGCCAGTCGATCCCATTCAGTGTGGCATGAACCTCAACAGCTGCGCGGCGGGTCTCTTCGCAACAGGTGTAGATCATACGCTACCTCCTTGTACGGCTTCCTGTAAAAAGGTGTCCTGATAGCGGTTACCGGTACGGCGGATCGCATAATTGATATTCACCGATAAACTCGCATCAATAGCAGAGATCTCAACGCGCTCCACCGTGATCAGGTCTGCCATCCATTGCTGTAGCGCACTTTGGACGAGAAACTGCATTGTCGCGGCCAGTTCAGGGCTATTCGGCGCAAATACCAGTTCACGCAGGCCACTGCCAAAATCAGGTCGCATCACTCGCTCACCCGGCATAGTAAATAGCACCTGCTCGATTAACCCCCGAATCCACAGGGCTTCATCAGCGTCACGGGTTCGACCTTGACCATCAAACTGTAGGGGAAAATGCACATGTAATGTCATTGTTAACTCCCTATCACCCGCGTTTGCGCGGTAACCGGCATCAGCGGTGTTCCATTGGGTGCACAAACAGCCTGGCTATCCATTAATAACAGTGGCTGGCCGTTCGATGTCACTCTTGTCGCCGCCACGACCCATTGACCTGTCACACACGGGACCGGGCTGCCTGATACATTGAATGGACAACCGGCAATCGCATAAACCGTACTCATCAGCACCGTCGGATGACCACTCACCAATACCCGCGGATTAGGCACCGTGGGTGTCGCTGTCCCGCCGTGTGCACATAACACGGTTGCGCCTACATGCAATATCGGTCCTGGCATATCAAATCACCGTGAGTGCGCCGTTATTAATCGTCACAGTGGGGCCGACCAGCGTAATCGCTGCCCCCTTGCCGTTCTGAATATAAAT
>NZ_JBFIIH010000209.1:0-4369 GCF_041601355.1 Neptunomonas sp. | reverse complement strand
GGATCTTCTGCTGAGCATGCTAAGGAAATGGATCGCATGTTCGTTTTTAAGGCATAAAAGCGTGTAATAAGTGCGGGAGGTAGGTGTTATGAAGGTGAGTATTTATAGATATAACCCTGAGCAAGACAGTGCCCCATATATGCAGGATTTCACGCTGGAGCTAAAACCGGGTGAGGATATGATGGTCCTTGATGTTCTGGAGCGGTTAAAGCAGAAAGATTCTACGCTCGCTTATAGAAGAAGTTGCAGGGAAGGCGTCTGTGGCTCTGACGGTATGAGCATTAATGGTATGAACACACTGGCATGTATCACCAGAGTGTCAGCTGTATTGAATGGCGGAGAATTGCCCTCCGGTCATCATTTTAAGCCTGTAACAGGTGATGTGGATTTAGTATTGAGGCCTTTACCCGGGCTACCTGTGATCAGAGACCTCGTCGTTGATATGGCATCATTCTGGAAACAGCACGAGCAAATAAAACCGTGGCTAATCAACGAGCAGGCCGCTCCTGCCATTGAGCGCCTTCAGTCACCTGAAGAAAGAGCAGAGCTGGATGGATACTACGAATGCATTTTATGTGGGTGTTGTACCTCCGCCTGTCCTTCGTGGTGGTGGAACCCTGATAAGTTTATTGGCCCGTCCGGATTATTAAATGCATATCGTTTCCTGATTGACTCAAGAGATACGGCAACAGATGAGCGATTAGCGGCATTGGACGATCCTTTTAGCGTATTTCGCTGTCGGGGAATAATGAACTGTGTCGTCTTCTGCCCGAAACAGTTAAAGCCGAGAGTCGCTATCGGGAAAATTCAAAGAATGTTGATTGATCGAGGGACGTAAAGGTTAGCTGAATCACTGCAAAGAGAGCGCTGTCTGAACACCAGCAGCAAGCATTATCTTTTCGTTCTATGTATGAAAGTATTTTAACTATATGAGGTGACACTATGACACATCAACGTATTCCTAAAGACTGGACAGTGCAACGCTCGACTCCGTTTTTTACGAAAGACAACGTCCCTAATGCGCTATTGACGCATCATAACACTGCCGAAGGTGTTTTCGGTCAGTTATGTGTGATGGAGGGGACTGTGACTTATTATGGATTTGC
Organism: Neptunomonas sp.; assembly: GCF_041601355.1. Lineage (GTDB taxonomy): Bacteria > Pseudomonadota > Gammaproteobacteria > Pseudomonadales > Balneatricaceae > Neptunomonas. The sequence goes on along the minus strand of NZ_JBFIIH010000209.1, from coordinate 3,263 downwards.
TGATAGTGAGGCCACAGAACCTGAGGTAAAAGTAGTTATCCCAGCGGGGGAGTTTGCTACGAGTCCTCCTCTATACTGGCATAGAGTAGAGCTAAGTGATGATGCGCAATTTAATATTAACTTCTGGTCAGCACAGTCCAAGGAAGGGCAGCCATTATTCAATGCTAAAAAGTAGGTTTCACTCGCAATAATATAAAGTGTGAGTGGAGTTGTGCGTAGTATCGATGCCCTGGCAGCTAAAGATCGTTAAGCTTCAGGAGTCTGTCGGACAGACTCCCGGGGCATCTCTCTTACTTACTGGAATATATGGCCATTAGTGGAATCAGCTTCTGTTTGTTACGCATAAGATCAGCGAGGGTGTAGGTTGCCATGGCGTCAAGAAACGCTTTCATTGCAATCGATAACGCTGTTTTCAGTTCACAGCATGGAACGAGTTGGCAGTTTGATGTAAAACAATCAACACCATCGAGGTGTTGTTCCATCTTTTCAATCACCTGGCCTATATTTATATCGTCAGGTTCTCTTTCCAATCGAATACCACCGTTTTTACCGCGTAGCGTTTCGACGTATCCCAGCTTTTTTAACTGCCCGACAACTTTGACCATATGGTTTTGTGAAACGCCATACACTTTGGCAACCTGTTCTACGCTACTGAGTTCTTGGGGGGGCAGGCTAGCTAAGTACATCAGCGTACGTAACCCATAATCAGTAAAAGAAGTGATTCTCATATTAAAATTTCCTAACGGTTATTTCTAACTATTTCCCTAAGTTTTTTCTTAACGGTTTTTCTAATATTTCCGCTACTTCGCATCAATCAACAAGATGCTATTTGAGTAACATAATTATACTTTTTTAAATATGCATTTGAAATACCATAAATTACGCATTATAATATGCATATGAAATACATATTATTGTATAAGATCTCTGAGAAGCATTTTTTCTTGAGATGAAGGCAATTACGAGAGGTAGAGAACAATGTCTGAACAAGCGCTTAACCACATCATTAACAATGAATACGCTGCTGGATTTGTTACTGACATTGAGTCCGATACGCTGCCAGCAGGGTTGGATGAAGATGTGATTGCCTTCATTTCAGCAAAAAAAGATGAGCCGGAGTGGTTGTTACAGTGGCGAATCAACGCGTATCGGGAGTGGTTGAAAATGGCTGCACCTGATTGGGCACATGTTAATTTTCCAAAGATAGATTTCGATGCAATTTCTTACTACTCATCACCCAAAGGCATGTCAGATGGGCCTAAAAGTTTAGAAGAAGTTGATCCGCAGCTATTGGCTACTTACGCAAAGCTGGGTATTCCGTTGCACGAACAGGAAGCGCTGGCAGGTGTTGCCGTTGATGCTGTTTTTGACTCGGTTTCCATTGCAACAACCTTCAGAAGTAAGTTAGCTGAGGCCGGTGTTATTTTTTGTTCAATATCGGAAGCAGTGAAGCAATACCCAGAGTTAGTGAAGAAGTATCTGGGAACGGTGGTGTCCCAAGCTGATAACTTTTATGCGGCGTTGAACAGTGCCGTATTTAGTGATGGAACGTTTGTTTACATTCCCAAAGGCGTGCGTTGCCCAATTGAGCTTTCTACCTATTTCAGGATTAATGAAGCAAAAACGGGGCAGTTCGAAAGAACGCTTATTATCGCGGATGAGGGAAGCTATGTCAGTTATCTGGAAGGGTGTACCGCCCCGATGCGGGATGAAAATCAGCTGCATGCGGCGGTCGTTGAATTAGTTGCACGCAACGATTCTGAAATCAAATATTCAACCGTACAGAACTGGTATCCGGGTGATGCCTCAGGAAAAGGTGGCATATATAACTTTGTCACCAAACGAGGATTGGCGCATAAAAATGCACACATATCATGGACACAAGTGGAAACGGGCTCAGCCATCACCTGGAAATACCCGAGTGTTATTTTATTGGGCGATAACAGTATTGGTGAGTTTTATTCAGTGGCATTAACGAACAATTATCAGCAGGCGGATACCGGAAGCAAAATGATTCATATCGGCAAGAATACGAAGTCGACAATCATCTCCAAAGGTATTTCAGCCGGTAAAAGTTCGAACGCCTACCGTGGGCTGGTCAAAGTCATCCCGCGGGCGAGTGGTGCACGAAATTATACTCAGTGTGATTCATTATTAATAGGTGATACCTGCGCTGCCCATACGTTCCCATATATTGAAAGCAGTAACTCTACGGCAGTCATTGAGCATGAAGCTACCACATCAAAGGTGAGTGATGATCAGTTGTATCTTTGTCAGCAGCGGGGACTTGCTGCAGAAAAAGCGGTTTCTATGATTGTTAATGGCTTTTGCAAAGAAGTGTTTAAGGAGTTGCCTATGGAGTTCGCTGTTGAAGCAGGAAAACTATTGGAAGTGAGTCTTGAAGGCTCTGTGGGCTGATTAATTATTTCCGTTTTTCAGGAGCATATATCATGCTGATAATTAAAAATTTACACGCAAGCGTTGATGGAAAACCGATCCTAAAAGGGCTGGATCTTGAAATTAAACCCGGTGAAGTTCACGCCATTATGGGCCCCAATGGTTCCGGTAAAAGTACCTTGGGACACGTTCTTGCCGGGCGGCCCGGATATGAAATTACAGGAGGAAGTATTTTCTTTAAGGAGGAAAACCTGATTGAAATGGAAACTGAGCAGCGGGCTAGAAATGGGCTTTTCTTAGCCTTTCAGTACCCTGTTGAGATTCCGGGAGTGAGTAATATGGAGTTCTTGAAAGCCGCTTCTGACGCTTTACAAGAACATAAAGGAGAGCAACCCATGGATTCGGTTTCTTTCCTTCGACAGGCACGAGAAATGTATAAACAGATGGGTCTTGATCCTGGCTTCCTGAAGCGGGGGGTCAATGAAGGTTTTTCTGGCGGTGAAAAGAAGCGTAACGAATTGATTCAGATGCTTATGTTGCAGCCCGCTTTGGCGATTCTGGATGAAACAGATTCGGGGCTGGATATCGATGCGCTTCAGGTTGTAGCCGAAGCCGTGAACTCGCTTCGGTCTTGTGATCGTAGCATCGTGATGATAACGCATTACCAGCGATTGCTGGACTATATTAAGCCAGATTTTGTGCATGTACTGTCAGATGGAAAGATCGTGCGGTCAGGCGATAAATCTTTAGCTCTTGAACTAGAAGAGAAGGGCTATGGTGGATCAGTGAGGTGGAATAATGTTTGATTATATTGGACACACATTGCAAAACCCGCTCCCTGTTAGTTCGGGTTGGCTCGAACGTCT
>NZ_JBFIIH010000208.1:0-4401 GCF_041601355.1 Neptunomonas sp. | reverse complement strand
CTCTTGATTCACCCTGCTTGATTCATCCCTAAATGATATAATCTGGTAATGCAGTCAGTCATAAAAGCTGATGTCGTGTCAGCTTTTTTTACAATTCAAACTTAAGTTTGAATCAAATTTTTTTAATTTATTGATATACATCAGTTATGTCATTTTCGGCCTGTTAATTGCTGTATTTACTGGATGGGTAAAAGAGACGTCAATATTATTAGTCGCAACTAAATAGAGGCAAGTAAAAGTTGATTCTGCGTGATTCTATTTAGGTAGTGTTAGTGGAATGCTTCTGTCGTTTGTTTGATATCAGTGTTAAAAAAACAGTAATTAAGGATAGTAGAGTGAAAAAGATTATTGGCTTGGTTGCTTGTTTGTTTGTTGGTTCGGCTAATGCGGGATTCATTGAGCATATCGAGAATGGAGGGTTTGAGGCTGGCGATTTTTCTGACTGGACTGTTGTTAATACCGGCACAGGTCATTGGAGTATAAACGATGGAACGTTCGACACCGGTTATAATTTAATAAAAAAGCATCCAATCGATGGTGCTTTTGATGCTGTGACTACTAAGGGAAATGGAAACCCAGAGTTACAGAGTTTGTCTCAGGAGATATTGCTTCCGGGTTCATTTAGTGCCGCTGTATTAAGTTGGGATGATCGAATTGAAAGCGACGTGGCTTCTTCCAACCTAGTCAGAGAGTGGAGAGTTTTTATTGAAGGTGTAGATACTACATTGCTTAACTATGAGGTTTTCTCTACGGTCCCGGAAATAGGTGGTATATCTAGTAGATGGGCGTTTGATGTAACACCATTTTTGACCCCTTTTGCTAATGAAACTATCAGGATTAGCTTTGTGCACGAAGATCAGAATGGTTCTGTGAGTACTACCTTAGATAACGTTAGTTTCACAACCTTTACTGCTGAAGTTCCTGAGCCAGCTTCCCTGGCATTGTTGGGCCTGGGTCTGGTTGGTATCGGCTTTTTAAGAAGAAAGAAAGCGGCTTAATGTAAAAGTACTATTGCTTTCAAGAGCCCCGATCTTATTCGGGGTTTTTTGTATTATATCCCCTGTCTATCCATTGCCTTCCTTTCTTTTTATTAAACGCACTGTTTATCTATTGACAATTATTCTGATCGCACTAGCATACTAGTACATGAATACAGACAAACAATATACTCTTGAATTAATGGAACATCTGCTGGCATTAAGAACGCCAGACGAGATGGAGCAGGCGTTACGCGCGCTGCTAACCCCGGCTGAATTCTGCGAAGTTACCAAGCGTTTGCAGATCTTTAATATGCTGCAGCAGGGTGTGCCACAGCGTCAGATTGCAGAAACCTTGGGTGTGGGGATAGCGACCGTGACGCGTGGCTCGCGGGCGCTTAAAGCCGAATAAAGTCGAATCAGAGTCATTAAGAATAATTACGAATAATTAAGAGTAATAAGGTTAAAAGCATATGACATCGCGTAAACCCGATCGTATCGATCTGTCCCGTAAGCCGCATTATGTAACGATCGCCTCTGATTGTGATTTTTTTGATCTGTTCAAGAAGATTGAGAAACAGTTTGATAGCTGTTTTATGCTCGAGTCGTTGGGTGAGGATAGCTTTATCTCCCGCTACTCGATTATCGGGTTTGATCCGGAAAAAATTCTCTGGGCAGAGGGTAACACGCTGACGATTCAGCAGCGTGATGGCCGTTGCGAGCAGTATGAAAGCGATAATCCATATTATCTGTTGCGTGATCTGATACCCCAGGATGTGATCTCGCGTAAGTATGCGGGTGGGTTAACGGGGTATATCGGTTACGACAGCATGAACTATTTTGAGCCGACGCTTAACCTGCAGCGCAGTGATATGTTTGAAGCGTTTAAGTTTGGCCTTTATAAAGATGGCCTGATTCTCGATAAGATGACCGGCGAAGTGATCTATTTTTATTATACGGATAATCGTTTGGCGTTAGTTGAGTCGTTGATCGCGCAAGAATATGCGGGTAACGGCGAACTGGAAATCACGCCGATGGGTGAAACGATGACGCGTGCAGAGCACGCCGCCGCTGTGATGAAGGTTAAGCAGGATATTATTGACGGTAAAATTTTCCAGACGGAAGTTGGCTTTAAAAAGCGCTTTAAGCTGGAAGGCGACAGCATCAATATTTACGAGAAACTGCGCGAAGTAAATCCATCGCCGCAGATGTATTACGTTAAGTTCGGCGAGCAAAAACTGATTGGCGCCAGCCCTGAGTTGTTGTTCCGTTTGCGTCAGGGCGAGATGGAAACCTTCCCGTTAGCCGGTACGGCGAAGCGTGGCGCGACTGAAGAGGAAGACCGTGCACTGGCGCGTATCTTGTTGAATGATCCTAAAGAGATTGCAGAGCACAATATGATTGTTGATCTGCATCGCAATGATATTGGGCGTGTCGCGCAGTTTGGTACAGTAAAAGTGCGTAGCCTGATGGACATTAAGCGTTTTAGTCATGTGCAGCATATCTCCAGTGAAATAGTCGGCATCATTGCCGAAAATGAGGATATGTTCTCAGCATTAGCGAGTAACTTCCCTGCGGGTACCTTGACCGGCGCACCGAAGATCGAGGCGATGAAGGTGATTGATGATCTGGAGCTGGATGGTCGTGGTCCGTATGGTGGTGCGGTGGGGCACTTCTCGTTTAACGGCGATTGTACGTTTGCGATTCCGATTCGTACGGTGTTCGCTAACGGCGAAAATGCCTATGTGCAGACCTGCGGGGGGAATGTCTACGACTCGAATCCTGATGATGAATATGAAGAGATTCGTCGCAAATTTGCCGGTACTAAAAAGGTGCTGGATCTGTTTATTAAGGGGGAGAAGTGAGTATGAAAGTTTATATTATCGATAACTATGACTCCTTCACGTATAACCTCTATCAATTTATTGGCGAGATCCTGACGTCCGAAAAGTCCAAAGGGTTCCTGGAGGACTTTGAAATTATCGTCAAGCGCAATGATCAGGTGACCTTGTCAGAGATTCAGGCAGCTAATCCTGATCGCATTATTATTTCACCTGGCCCGGGTTCGCCGGATGATAAGCATTACTTTGGTGTGTGTGCGCAGGTTATTTCCCATTTTGGTAAAACCATTCCGTTGTTGGGCGTGTGTTTGGGGATGCAGGGTATAGTGCATCAATTCGGCGGTAAAGTGGTGAAAGCACATCTGCCGATGCACGGTAAGATCAGCCCGATTACGCATAACGGTGAGGGGATTTTCCGTGGTATTCCTGATCAACTGGAAGTGATGCGTTATCACTCACTGATGGCCGAAGCGGAGAGCTTTCCTGAGTGTCTGGAATTAACTTCGGTTGTTGGTGAGCTGACGCTTGATCAGTTTGCTGATTATGAAAAAATCCACCAAGGTGGTGAGTTTGAAGTAATGGCAGTACGTCATCGTGACTACCCGATCGTGGGTATTCAGTTCCACCCTGAATCCTTTGCCACTGAAGGCGGCAAGGAACTGATCAGGAATTTCCTTTTTTCAGGCGAGTTTTTTCCGGCGAATAAAGCAAGCAGCCAGCAGCAATAAGCTGAACAGCAACACAGGCGCGGCACCGTATTTTTGATAGGGTGTTGTGCCACTTCTGTTTTCGATACTTCCGCTTAACACCGCCTGCTGATAAGCAGGTGCCTGTGCTGTGATATTGCCATACGGATCGATTATCGCGGTGAGGCCATTGTTGGTGCTTCTGACTAACCAGCGGCCATTTTCCAGTGCCCGCATGCGGGCGATTTGCAGGTGCTGAGCGGGCGCTAAGGAGTGGCTGAACCAGGTGTCGTTGGAGACGGTAAGTATCCAGTCACTGTGGATGGATAATTGCCTGACGAGTTCCGGGTAGGCTATTTCGTAACAGATAGCTGCAGCAATCTTCATATCACCCGTGCTTAGCGTCGTCTGTGTTTCTGCCGGTAAGCTGAAGCTCGACATGGGTAGATTGAAAAACTCGATCACGCCTCGCAGATAGGCTTCCATGGGCACATATTCACCAAACGGAACCAGTCGTTGCTTATGATAAATATCCGTTTTGCCGGTCAGTACTGCCAGGCTATTGTGGGCGCGGTAGCCGTCGGGGTGCTCGCTATCGGCTTCAATAGACGGCAGTCCACTGATCAGTGTGCGGTTGTCTTTGTCGAAGCGGTCAAGTAGCTCAGACAGATAGGGCTTTGCTGAGGAAAGAAGTGATGGTATGGCTGTTTCGGGCCAGATGACCAGTGATGCCTGAGTGTCCCGCAGGGTTATCTTACTGTACATATTCAAAAATTCTGGCAGATAATTTTTATCCCATTTTAACTGTTGTGGGATGTTAGCTTGCACAATATCGACCTGTTGAATGTGTCCGCTGCTTTGTGTCCAGTCTTTTGGCAGAATAAGTGCCAGACAGGG
>NZ_JBFIIH010000207.1:0-4429 GCF_041601355.1 Neptunomonas sp. | reverse complement strand
GTAGCGCGACGAATCAAACGAATCAGATCCGCCATCATCTGTTGTTGCAGTGCTGAGGGTACCTGGTTATCGAGTGCTTCAATATCAGACCAAAGCTGATCAATTCCAAACACATCCCGGGCGATAACATAGGCAGCCGCAACATCCGCTAAACTGGCACCACTAATCTGACACAGGCGCTCAGTAAAGGTAATCCCCATACTGTTAACCATGCCGTTAGCCACTTGCGTTGCGATAATTTCACCACGCAGGCGGTGGTTTTCAATCTGCTGATTGAATTCTTTTACCAGGCGCTGCGGGAAAGCCGTAAAAATAGCGCGGCTCAAATAAGCATCCTGGGTGATGGATGGCACATTAAGCTTCTCTTTTAACTCACCTTTGGTATAGGAGATCAATACAGAGAGTTCCGGACGAGTTAAGCCTTCGCCTGCTGCTTTACGCGTCTGCAATACCTCATCAGAAGGGATATATTCGATCTCACGATTTAGTTTACCTTCTGATTCTAAGCGATTGATAAGTAATATATATTCATCGATAGAGCGGCGCGCATGAGTATGCGCCACGCTGATCGCCTGGGCTTGTTTATAATTGTTCTGCAACACAAGAGAGCCAACTTCATCGGTCATCTCACGTAGTAAAGCGTTACGTTGCTTAACCGTCATATCACCGTTTGCTACGACTTCGTTGAGCAATATTTTGATGTTCACTTCGTGGTCGGAACAATCAACCCCGCCGGCATTATCGATAAAGTCTGTATTGGATTTACCGCCATGCATACCAAATTCGATACGGCCCTGTTGCGTAAATCCAAGATTGCCTCCTTCGCCCAGTACCTTGCAGCGTAATTGGCTACCATTGATACGCAGGCTATCATTAGCTTTGTCGCCGACATCCGCGTGTGTTTCGTGAGTCGCTTTCACGTATGTGCCTATACCACCATTCCAGATCAAATCAACAGGTGCTTTAAGCAGCGCTGTGAGCAGATCATTAGGCGATAAGCGGTCGGCACTAATATCAAAACGCGCTTTCATTTGTGGTGAAATATCAATCCACTTAGCGGCTCGGGAGAATAACCCACCGCCTTCCGAAATCAGTTCGGCGTTATAATCTTCCCAGCTTGAACGGGGCAAGGCGAACAGTCGTTGACGCTCAACAAAGCTGCTGGCGGTATCTGGCGTAGGGTCGATAAAGATATGTAAGTGGTTAAAGGCTGCACATAGCTCGATTTTATCAGACAGCAACATACCGTTACCGAATACATCACCCGCCATATCGCCTATACCGATTACGCTAAAGGCTTGTGTTTGCGTATTCAGTCCTAATTCACGGAAATGTAGTTTGACCGATTCCCATGCTCCTCGTGCGGTAATCCCCATACCTTTATGGTCATAGCCTTGTGAGCCGCCCGATGCAAATGCATCGCCCAGCCAAAAACCACGATCCTCCGCTATTTTATTAGCGATATCCGAGAAGGTTGCTGTGCCTTTATCCGCGGCTACCACAAAGTAAGGGTCATCTTCATCGTGACGAACCACGTCAACAGGCGGTACTACTGCACCACCGACGAGGTTATCGGTAATATCCAACAACGCACTGATAAAGATCTGGTAGCTGGCGATCCCTTCTGCCATAAACGCTTCACGGTCACCGTTTGTTGGTAGTTTTTTGGCAACAAAACCGCCTTTAGCACCTACCGGTACGATGACTGAGTTTTTTACCTGCTGTGCTTTCACCAGCCCCAGTACTTCGGTACGGTAATCTTCTAAACGGTCAGACCAACGCAAACCACCGCGGGCTACTTTGCCTCCGCGCAGATGCACCCCTTCCACCCTTGCTGAGTAAACAAATACTTCAAACATCGGACGTGGTAATGGCATCGCGTTAATTTTGCGCGGGTTCAGCTTAAAGGCGAAATAATCTTTCAGCTTGCCGTGTTCATCACGTTTGAAAAAGCTGGTACGCAGAGTGGCTTTAATCAACTCAAGGAAGCGGCGTAAGATCTGATCGTCGTTGATATTCGCTACTTTATCCAACGCATCAATAATGCTGCTTTCGATACGCTCAGCCAGCGCCGCTACCTTAACACTACTCTGTCGGTTAGGTTCCAGACGGGCACGGAATAACGCTACCAACAGTTTAGTGACCTGAATATGGCGCGCTAATGTACCGGCTATATAAGGCTGTGAAAATGCAGAGCGAATTTGCTTGCTGTAACGCGCGTAGGCTCGCAGCATGGATACTTCACGCCAGCTGAGGCTGGCACCAATAACAAGATGGTTAAACTCATCATTTTCGGCATAACCGCTCCAGATACTGGCAAAAGCGTTGTGGAAAACGTCTTTTACTTCATCCAGTACAACAGGCTCAGCACCTTGATAAATCAATGTAAAATCGTGTATCCAAAAGACCTTGCCGTCATTACGATTTATGGCATAAGGGTGCTCGCCAAGAACCTGCATTCCCAGATTTTCCAGCACCGGAATCACTTCAGAGAGTATTAATGGCTGATCCGCAGTAAACAGCTTGAAGCGTAAAATATCCTGGCTTTGCTCAAGAACACGGTAAAAACTCATCGTCACACGCGTATGACTATTGAGTTCTTCGATGCGCTGGATATCAGATGCTGCACTGGTGACTTTAAAGTGTTCCCGATACGCGCTGTTAAAGGCGTTACGATACTTGTTTTGGAGATGATTGCCCTTCTCTTCACCGCAGGCATCCATCAATGCTGTATGTAGCTCATCACCCCAATCTTGTGAAATATTGATCACTGCGGATTCAAGTTCGGCCAGGTCTACTTCAACCGGATTATCCGGATCTAAACGCAGGACGAAATGGACTCTTGCGAGGATCGATTCACTGAAGGTCGTTGTAAATCCTACATCACTTGAACCACACGCTTTTGCCAACAGCGCCTGAACCTTCATACGTAGTGCCGTATTAAAAATATCGCGCGGAACATAGTAAAGAAAAGTAGCAAACTGGTTACAACGATCCTGGCGATATAACAATCGAATACGGCGGCGATCATGCAGGCTAAATATGCCTACAGATATTTCAAGCAATTCATCCTCAGTAGCGAGCATCAACTCATTACGCGGCAGATCATTCATGATCTGCATCAGTTCTTTACCATTGTGACTACGACTATCGAAACCAGCGCGCCTCAGTATCTTTTCTGCTTTGCGTTGCATAACAGGAATGGTGGTGATGGATTCCGAATACACAGGTGATGTATATAGTCCGTAAAAACGGCATTCCCCGATGACATTTCCCTTTGCATCAAAACGCTTAATATTCACGCGATCCATGTAGGCAGGACGATGCACGCGCGAGTATTGCGCATCTTTGGCAAACATAATCACGCTAGGCTCTAGCAATAGTGCCTGCTCTTCTTCACTCAAATCATCAATGGCGCATTCTTTGAGTTTGTCTGGCGAATTTTTGGTTTTAAGTATGCCTAGCTCGCAACCAGGAACACGGCTAACTTTACCATCAGCGATGCTGATTTCGTCATAACCTAAAAAGGTAAAGCGGTTATTCAGCATCCAGTTAAGAAAAGCCAGTGCGTCCTGTGCCTGCTCTCCCAGATCTTGGGAAACAGGAGAAAGCGCAGATAACTCGTCTAACAAGGCATGAGCGCGAGATTGCATCTTCGAAAAGTCTGTAACAACGGTATTTACTTGATTGAGTACTTGCTGCAAAGATTTGAGAATAGCTTTTAGTTCAGCCGCATCACTGGTGCGATCGATCTCAAGATATATGAGCGCTTCCGCAGATGCGTCCTTATCAGAGGCATCACATAACTTCAGTAATTTACCATCATCTCTCCGGGTCAACATAACCTCGTTAAGGATGGTGTGAATTACCAAACCACGTCGATTAAGTTCAATTCGCACGGAGTCGACCATAAACGGCATATCAGACTGCAAAATTTCAATAACAGTATGCTGTGCACGCCAGCCATGTTGTTCTAAATCAGGATTGTAGACGTGTATTTTTGGTTGTTTAGCATCAAAGTTTTGCAGAAACTGCCAGCAAGAAAGTGTTGCACCATACAAGTTATCCAACGAACGCTCACTTATCTCTTCTTTCGTCGTTGATTGATAATATTGATATGCAAAACTGGTTACAGCAGCCACGCTATCGGTAGGCAATTTCGAATTGAGTAGATCAACGAGAGGAGCCAGCAATGGATTGTTGTTGGAGGCTTGATCAGGCATAGTTATTTATTTTTTAACCCAGTTAAGATGAACGGTTTAGCTCTGTAACGCTAAGCAGTTTAGGCGTTACAGAGCTTATGATTTAGAACGTATTAATTGTTATCTTTTAGCAGGAGAACAGAGCATTTAGCCCGTTCCGCCACTCTGGCAGATACTGAACCCAGAAAAAACTCATCAATTTTAGAACGATGATGCGCCGGCATAAT
>NZ_JBFIIH010000206.1:0-4486 GCF_041601355.1 Neptunomonas sp. | reverse complement strand
TGCTGTGCTGCTGAGCCTGCTATTGCCAGTACGCTATCCGGGTCGCAGAGAGTTGATAATGGCTTGCGTACCCCTATTCGTATTATGCAGATGGATTGTCCTACTGAAGAGGCGCTGATTCGCAAAAAATTGGGCACACTGCCGGATGTCATCAGTCTGGAATTTAATCTGATGCAACGGGTGCTGATGGTTGAGCATACAGCGGATGCACTGGAAGCGGTGTTAGCAGGGATTCGTTCGCTCGGATTTGAACCGGAAGTGTCCGGCGTACAGGGGAAGTTACCACCAAAGAAAGAGCCGAAAAAATCATGGTGGCCATTGGGGCTTGCCGCTGTGGCGGCGCTTATGGCTGAGGTGGTTGGTTGGTTAGAGCCAATTAATGGGCTCTCGGGTTGGTTGTCTGGTGAGCTATCTAATAATGGTTTAGCCGCTGTGCTGGCGTTAATTGCGGTCGGGCTTAGTGGACTGACGACCTATAAAAAAGGTTGGGTGGCGGTTCGTCACGGTGATCTGAATATCAATGCGTTGATGAGTATTGCGGTGACAGGGGCCTTGATATTAGGACAGTGGCCAGAGGCGGCGATGGTGATGGTGCTGTTTACGCTTGCAGAACTGATTGAGGCGAAATCGCTGGATCGGGCGCGTAATGCGATTGCCGGTTTAATGAATTTGGCACCGGAAAAAGCAACGGTACAACAGTCTGATGGCAGCTGGCTGGAAGTAGTGGCAGCCACTGTGGCCGTTGGCAGTCGGGTCAGGGTTAAGCCAGGAGAACGCATTGCACTTGATGGCGAGATAGTGCGGGGCCGCTCAACGTTGAATCAAGCGCCAATTACGGGCGAAAGTTTGCCTGTGGATAAGGCGGAGGGCGATCAGATATATGCGGGTACGATCAATGAATCGGGTTCGTTTGAGTATAAGGTGAGTGCCGCGGCGGATGATTCCGCACTGGCGCGCATTATTCATGCAGTTGAAGAAGCCCAGGGTGCGAAAGCGCCTACACAACGTTTTGTCGATCAATTTGCGCGCCTCTATACACCTATTGTTTTTTTTATTGCGCTAGCCGTGGCAGTTGTGCCTCCGTTATTGATGGGTGGGCTCTGGTTTGACTGGGTGTATAAAGCACTGGTGCTGCTGGTAATCGCCTGCCCGTGTGCGCTGGTGATATCTACCCCTGTGACGATTGTCAGTGGTTTGGCGGCGGCTGCCCGGCGTGGCATTCTGATTAAAGGGGGCGTGTATCTGGAAGAGGGGCACAAGCTCTCATGGTTGGCGCTGGATAAGACCGGCACTCTGACTCACGGTAAACCTGTGTTAACCGAGTTTGAGGTTTTAATAGATCCGCTGGCGGGGGAATCTGCCGGGCATACGATTGAGGGGTGTTATCAGCTGGCTGCGAGTCTTGCCGTGCGATCAGATCATCCGGTATCACAGGCGATTGCGAAAGCGGAGGCGGCAAATTTTGTTGATGTGCGCACTGCGCTGAAGCTTTCAGGGACAACTTTGAGTGTAGATTGCCTGGAAGCTATTCCGGGGCGGGGTGTGAAAGGCTGCATCAAAGGGCGATTTTATTCTCTGGGTAATCATCGCCTGATAGAAGAGTCAGGGCTTTGTTCCAGTGACCTTGAAGCACGTTTAGGTCAACTTGAACGGGAAGGGAAAAGCGTCGTGATGCTGGTGGATGACCAGCAAGTACTGGCTCTGTTTGCGGTTGCTGATACGGTAAAAGCGACCAGCCGCGAAGCGGTTGCTGAGCTGCATCAACTGGGTATAAAAACCATTATGTTGACGGGGGATAATCAGCACACGGCAACAGCGATTGCTCAACAAGTCGGTATCGATGAAGCAAGGGGTAACCAGCTTCCCGAAGATAAATTGGCGGCGATTACCGCCCTGGAAAAAGACGCTACTGTTGGCATGGTCGGTGATGGCATAAATGATGCCCCTGCACTGGCCCGCGCACAGATAGGCTTTGCGATGGGGGCGATGGGTTCGGATACCGCGATTGAAACAGCCGATGTTGCTTTGATGGATGATGATCTGCGTAAAGTGCCTGCTTTTGTGCGTTTATCACGGCAAACCCGTCGTATTCTGATTCAGAACATTGCACTGGCACTGGGTATAAAAGCGGTCTTTCTGGTACTCACAATCATGGGGCTGGGTACCATGTGGATGGCTGTTTTTGCTGATATGGGGGCGAGCTTGCTGGTGGTTGGCAATGGTCTGCGCTTGCTGAGGAAATAATCGGCTTTTGTGGAAAGCGACCCTCACGATAACAGTGAGGGCCGCTTCAGGCCTACGCCATATACTGGCCGCCATTCACCGAGACATTACTGCCGGTAATAAATCCTGCCTCATCTGCTGTCAGAAACACAACCGCACGAGCGATCTCTTCCGGCTGTCCAAGCCGGCCCACAGGAATCCCCGCTACGATACTGCTTAACACGTTTTCCGGTACCTTGCGGACCATCGGTGTATCAATATAGCCGGGGGATATGGAATTGACAGTAACGCCTTTTCTTGCGCCTTCCTGAGCAATCGCTTTGGTGAATCCGTATATGCCTGCTTTTGCAGCAGAGTAGTTTGCCTGGCCGAACTGACCTTTTTGACCGTTTAAAGAAGAGATGTTAACGATTCGCCCCCAACCGCGATTACACATCGCTTCAAATACTGGCTGACACATGTTGTACATGGAGTTCAGGTTGGTCTGAATGACTTCCTGCCATTGCTCCGGCTGCATCTTTTTTAAGGGCGCATCACGCGTAATACCGGCATTGTTCACCAGAATATCTACGCTGCCTTCACTGCTTTCTACTTCATCCAGAAGACGTTTACAGTCGTCATAATCTGATACATCCACCGCTTTCATTGTGATATCGAAACCCTGCTGTTTCATCTTTTCCTGCCAGCTGGTTGCGGCAGCGTCGTGGCCCGGTACGTAAGTGCCAATGACCTTGCGGCCTTGTCCGATCAGGGCTTTACACATGGATTCACCTAAGCCGCCGTTAGCACCGGTTACAATTGCGATTCGTTGAGTCATTTTATTATTCCTTTTTTATTTGAAATCGCGTACGAGTTATTTGAAATCCTGTAATAGTTATTTGAAATCCCCGCACGAGTTATTTGCTGCTATTAGTTATCCAGTAATGCTTTGATTGAGGAAGAAAGGGAACGTGCCCCATGGCTGAGGTAGGCCTGGCTGCGTTCTTCAATATTGGGTAGATCGTACAGGTAGTTCACCATGTAGCCAGCCGACTGCTTCAGGCCGTTTTCTGAGGTATCCGCCATCCAGTTAAGCTGCGCGACCTGTGCGCCGTTGCTCAGATGGAAGTGAGTGACCCGGTCGGCTGCTGTGCCTCCCGGGCGCTCCGCTTTGGCCAGATAATAGGCGGCCTGTTTGCTCAGGGCTGTGCGCAGCTGCTCATCAGCAGGCTGATTTTTAGCTATATTCTGCGCTAGCTTTTGGGTAATGTCGGGTGCGTTCTGATTGAGCCAGTGCAGTAAACCGGGTATGGGCGACAACGTTGAGAACTGTTTTAAATGCGGGAAGTCATGGCGTAACTCTTTGACGACCCGTTTGATCAGGAAGTTACCAAAACTGATGCCTGCAAGGCCTCGTTGGGCATTCGATATACTATAAAAAATAGCCGTATCGGCCTGCTCTATATCGCCAACCGGAGCGGATTCATCCAGCAGTGTCTGCACGTTATCAGCCAGGCCTTTGACCAGTGCCACTTCAACAAAAATAATCGGCTCATTGGGCATGTTTGGGTGGAAAAAAGCGAAGCAGCGGCGGTCTGAATCAAGACGGTTTTTCAGATCGTCCCAGCTTTTTATGGTGTGAACGGCTTCATAGGCAATCAGCTTTTCAAGTAGCGCTGCACTGGATTGCCAGTTGATCTGTTCGAGTTGTAACAAGCCAATATCAAACCAGCTGATCAACAGGCGTTTAAGGTCTGCTTCCAGCGGCTTTAATTCAGGGTGCTGGTTTTTCAGTGCGAGAATCTGTGCACGCATGTCTACCAGAAATTTGATTCCTTCGGGTAGCTCATTAAATAGTGTCAGCAGTTTCATGCGTGGCGGCTCGAGCACTTTTCTTAATTGACGTGCGGCTTCTGCGCGGGTGTCGTCCGGGGAGGCTTGCCAGTTTGCAATGCAGCGCTCTACTGCTGCTGCATCTGTATCGTAATGTTGTGCAAGAATCGACAGGAAGCGCTGTTGTCCGGTTGGGTTAAGTTCCAGATAACTTTTGCCTAATGTGGCGGCACGTGCTCTTGAAGCGACTTCACCGCCTTTGTCGGTTAGGCAGTGGTCGATCCATGTTCGTAGTATCACGGCGTCATCATCACTGAGATCTGCCGATAATTTCAATTCTTCGAGTGATGCCCGATTATCTGTCGCCTCTCTCCACGCGTAGCGTAAATGTCTGAATGTACGTTCCAGAAAGCCGTTATTTGATGGCGTTGTCATGCATCACCTCGTGCTT
>NZ_JBFIIH010000205.1:0-4489 GCF_041601355.1 Neptunomonas sp. | reverse complement strand
TGTCAACTCACAATAAAGTTTGTGACTGGTTTAATGAAGTTTGTGAGCGTAATTAAGTTTGGGACTCATTAGTCGATAAAATGTACATAAAGGCGAACCAGCAATGGTTCGCCTTTTTTGTTTTTCTTTGATCCGTCCTGAATAAAGTTGTCACTTTTCAATCATTAATTTGAAGGATCAGTCGGCACTCTCAACAGTACGCCCGCCATTCAGTTTTATACCGGCCTAAATCAAACTCTCAGGCTGGCGCACCTTCCACTCTCTTCGCAACCAGCGACATATTTTCCGCTGTGTTTTATAGACCGGGTTCGATGCATTGGGCGCTATGCCCAGCTTTAGTGTGCATCAGTTGGCTGCAGACGGGAGTAATGCTCTGCTATTGTGCATTTTGATTAGAATTTATGTGTTTTCTTAATTTAAGGTACTGAATTAAAACAATAAAAAAATGTTGGCACGAATATTACATATTCTTAATAGGAATATAATATTCGAATCACATGGATCGGAGATCAAATGTATTTAATAGCCGTCATTATCAGCCCACATATGTTGGAAGAGGTCAGAGGGGCTTTGCACTCTATTGGCGTGAACGGTCTTACCATGACTGAAGTTAAAGGCTTTGAACGCGAACAGGGTCACACCGAACTCTATCGAGGTACAGAGTACCGTATCAATTTTGTACCCAAGATAAAGTTGGAAATTGCGGCTGATGATACGCTGGTAGACCAGGTTATTGATGCGATTTCCGGGATCGTCAAAATCGAGCATGTTGACGATGGTAAGTTGTTTATTACAGAGATTAAGCAAGTTTTCAGAATTCGCACCGGTGATTCCGGCGTTTTTGCATTATAGGAGATATAGATGAGTAATCTAACAATTGAACTTTCATACGCGCTCGACACATTCTACTTTTTAATGTGTACCGTGTTGGTTATGTGGATGGCCGCAGGCTTCGCTATGCTCGAAGCCGGGCTGGTACGCAGTAAAAATACGGTAGAGA
Organism: Neptunomonas sp.; assembly: GCF_041601355.1. Classification (GTDB taxonomy): domain Bacteria; phylum Pseudomonadota; class Gammaproteobacteria; order Pseudomonadales; family Balneatricaceae; genus Neptunomonas. The sequence goes on along the minus strand of NZ_JBFIIH010000205.1, from coordinate 3,489 downwards.
TACTTAATAAGAACGCGCTTCTTTACGGTATTGCGTGTGTTGCTTATCTGTTGGTAGGTTACAACATTATGTATCCGGCTAACCCTGTTAGCTCGGTCATTCCCGGATTAGATTTCCTGCTGGGCGCGGATAATACCATTGAGTCGGTGACTGCTGGTGGCGAAGATGCGCCGTATTACTCAAACATGGCCGACTTTATCTTCCAGGCCGTGTTTGCTGCCGCGACGATGTCTATTGTGTCGGGTGCTGTTGCTGAGCGGATGCGCCTGTGGCCATTTCTGATCTTCGCTGTTGTGATGGTCTCTGTTATCTATCCGGTAGAGGGTTACTGGAAGTGGGGCGGTGGTTTCCTTGATGAACTCGGTTTTCAGGATTTTGCAGGATCGGTTGTGGTACACATGGCAGGAGCTGCCGCCGCACTGGCAGCAGTGATTTTGGTGGGGCCGCGTAAAGGAAAGTATGGCCCGAACGGTCAGGTACGTGCCATTCCGGGTGCCAACCTACCCATGGCAACGTTGGGTATGTTTATTCTGTGGATGGGGTGGTTCGGCTTTAATGGTGGTTCTGAGCTGAAAATTGCTAACGTTGAGGAAGCTAACGCCGTCGCTAAAATCTTTGTAAATACCAATGCAGCTGCAGCGGCGGGTATGGTTGTTGCTGCTCTCTTTGCTCGCACCTTATTTGGCAAAACCGACCTGACAATGACCATCAACGGAGCACTCGCAGGCTTAGTGGCAATCACTGCTGAGCCATTGGCACCGGATGCCGGAACGGCTTCTCTCATCGGTGGCGTAGGTGGTTTGGTTGTAGTGCTTTCAGTACTGGCGTTAGACAAGCTGAAGCTGGATGACCCTGTCGGTGCGATCTCGGTACACGGTGCCGCCGGTATTTGGGGCATCTTTGCGGTGCTGATCTCAAACCCTGATGCAACCTTTATGGGGCAGCTGATCGGTACAGCGGTAACCTTTGCCTGGATGTTTATCGCGTCGTACATTGTATTGCTGATTATCAAAGCGACGATGGGTCTGCGGGCTAGCGAAGAGGAAGAGATGGAAGGTATGGATGTGTACGAGTGTGGTATGGAAGCCTACCCGGAATTCACCTCAGGTAAGTAATCTATCCTGGGTGTGAGCTCCTCCCCAATAAAAAGCCCCCTGTTTTAATCAAAAACAGGGGCTTTTTTGCTTTATGGATTCCGGGGACAGTTAACTTAATTCCTCAGCGCTGGTGTCATAACCTATATTCGACAGGGATGTATCAAATACCAGGAACAAAACTATAGCCAGGATGGCTCTGCTGGTTATTGCGGGATAAATGGAAAACTCTGCTCTGGCCCCAGTTGTTCCAAATATTTCCCTAATTGGGATATAAATGAATCTGATATCACTTCAGTTTTGTCGGAAGTTCGGGACTACTCAGGAAGTCTTACCGACTTTGAACAACGTATCCGAAAATATATACCTGTTCTATCTAACATGGAGCAAGAAGAGTATCGTGAAAAAGAACTCCCTGCATGGGGGCTCAGTGGTGCAGCCAGATAAGTTTTAGATCTCACCGATGACGAATGCTGGGCAAAAGGGAAATGTCCGAGCCATTTAGATCTATTGCTGAACATTATAGAAATATAATATCAGGTGGCTGCATCTGATCTTTGATGTTAGGCACTCAATGGAGGTATCGTTTTGAGTTTCTTGGAGCCGTTTCTTGCTGCGCTCGGGGGCACGAGCGCAGCCGTCCTGGTACTCGGCTATCTAGCCCGTAACTTGCTCGAGAATCGTCTTAAGAAGGATCTCGAAGATCACAAGGCATTGAAACGTGATTGGGAGAATGAACGAAAGATCCAACTTGAGGAGCAGGCGAGTATTCGAGCTGCAGTCAAGAGGTACTCCAGGGTAATCCTTATCTCTGCTGGCGATCTTCAAGATCGCTTGTGGCACTTGTGCGTGAGGCAATCCAAGTCGAAAAATAAGGTTCTTCTCGCTGAAGATGATTGCGCGCAAATGTATGGTTCTTGGCCTATGACAAAGAAGCATTACTTGATAGGCACGATGTATCTGTTCTGCCGATTCTTTTGCTGGGTAGAAGTGTTGAAGGCCAACGTTAGGTTCTTGGAATTTAACGATGACGATAAGTCTAATGAGTTCAACTATCATCTGAAGCGTGTGGAAAGGATGTTTGCGGAAACTGATTTGCAAGCGTTCTCGGAGACAAGAGTTTCAACAGATAAGCAGGTCTTTCAGTTGATGCAAGGAGAGATCGGCGAGCACCTTCGGGTCGACACTGGCGCGGAAGATCAGTGCATGTCCTATCACGAATTTCGCATCAACTATGAGGAAATTCGAGATGGGAACGAAGGCATACTACAGCTAGAGGCAATGTTGCTTTCATCAATGTCGGACGCAAAGAGCAACTTTTGCATGACTCGATTGAGACTCATCTGCAATTCACTTCGAGACCTCGTGTTGTTTCTTCTTGAACACAACGAATTGGGAACAGCTGAGGAAATCGAGAAAGTTGACGTGCCCTCATTTGATGAGAAAAAGTACCTAAGCAAGTGGCCGTCCGTGCCTAACAAAGCAATGCAGCGGACCGCCTTTGGCTGCGGCTGATTACAGTTGTTATGCGGGAAAATGGGGTCAGATCACAGTTGTTGCTAATAGGGAAAATGGGGTCAGATCACAGTTGTTGCTAATATAGCTACATTATTCTGCTGTATATCAGCTCAGCCGAGAAGTGGTTGATGGCACGTAATTGTTGGCTAAACCCAATTTGAAAGGCGGCTGAGAAGTGTCTAAAGAACTAGCGGCGATTCACTAAGCAATCATTGCAGATGACGTTAATGTCAGCTTGAGGTCGCTTTGCGTCTTAAATGGCTCTGAGTCGAACCAGATCAAGCGCTTAGGCAGGTGGGCGCTAATTCGGTCATGGGCAGTAATATTAAAGATAGGCATCTAGCAACCTAAAACGATAAGCGTAATAATTTTGGATAGTAAGGTATGAATCACCGAATTCTTGACAATAAAAATCAAAAAGAAATAGCAGACCTGTTCACTTCTGTATTCACTTCATCTGAGGGAGAAAAAGAAGGCAAGCTGATTGGCGATCTTGCCTCAGAGCTATCCTCAAACATCGACAATGACGAAATAATCTGTTTCGGCACATATGAAAATGAATTACTGATTGGTTCTATTTTCTTTACTCGCCTTCGGTTTAATGAATCCATTCTGGTTTATATGCTGGCTCCGGTTGCAGTAAGCACTGAACATCAGGGAAAAGGCATCGGGCAGGCGCTAATCAATTATGGGCTTAATGCGATAAAAAACGGTTCTGCGAATGTGGTTATTACTTATGGAGACCCATCTTTCTACTCCAGGGTAGGATTTGAACCTCTGTCAGAAGATGTCATCCAAGCTCCTCTGGAACTTTCAATGCCAGTAGGTTGGCTGGGCCAATCCTTAACGGGTGATCCAATTTCTGCTATCAACGAAC
>NZ_JBFIIH010000204.1:0-4489 GCF_041601355.1 Neptunomonas sp. | reverse complement strand
GAAGTGTGCGCCTTCGGCATTGGCTAAACAGTAAATATGGCCCTGCAGTAACTGGCTTACCAGATTAAAGGCGATATGCATGCCTAAACCACTACAGCCTTCGTTACGTTTTGTCGTCATAAAGGGCTCAAACACCTTACGCAGCCAGTCATCAGGGATCCCCACGCCGTTATCACGATAATCGATAATCAGACGATCTGTGTGCGGCTTAACATCAATCGTAATAACGCCACCGGGACGATCTTCAAACCCATGAATTAATGAGTTAAGAATCATATTGGTAAATATCTGATAATAACAACCCGGATAGCTATCAATAATAAAGTGACTGGGGGCATGAATAACGATCTCGGGTTTACATTGTTTGAGGCGTGGCTTGAGTGATAAAAGCACCTCATCGAGATATTGAATCAGGTCAAATCGGCGACACTGTTCACTCGATTGGTCGACAGACACTCGCTTAAATGCATTAATCAGTTGAGCGGCGCGCTCAAGATTCTGGCAGATCAATTGGCTGCTCTCAACGGCGGTATTCGCTAATGGATCGTCAGGGTTATGTTGCTGATATAAGTTGGCCTGATCGGCGAGGTAAGAGGCGGCGGTAAAGCCAATGCCGATAGGCGTATTTATTTCATGGGCAACGCCTGCGACTAATCCACCCAAAGCCGCCATTTTTTCCGACTCGACCAGTTGTTGTTGTGTTGATCGTAATGTGGCTAATGTCTCGTGTAACTCCTGGTTACGCTCTTTCAGCTCTTTGGTGCGATCAATAACACGTTGTTCCAGTTCGGTATTCAGCTTAGCTAATGAGCGCTCGGCGTCTTCGCGTTTACTCATATCATGCAGCATCGAACGCCGCATATTGTTCATCGCGTCAACTACCTGGCTGAGCTCATCATCCTTATGTTTGGCATTACGCTTCAATGTCAGCGGCGTATCCAGATGATCAAGCTTGAGGCGACGGGCATAAGTGGCCATGCTCCCCAGGTGTTGAGTGATAAGTCTATGGAATAGAGTGAGTATAAAAATGGAGACTAAAAATGTCTTTATGCCTTGTGAGGCTAAGATCACCAGCACTTTATCACCTAACCTGCTATACACCTCATCAAGACTAAGAATCAAGGTAAGCTGGCCTACAGGGATGGAGCCTCTGCCTGCGTCATAATGCTCTAACGGATAATGACGCTCGATAGAGTCTGTCGTTGGTTTATTGCCGGCAACATAAAAATCATTAAAGGGTGACGTAATCTCCAGATAACGTACATCGGGCAACTGTAACAAGCCATCAAGCTGTACCTGAATCTGTGCCGGGCTGATCTCCCACAAACTGTTTGCCAGGCTGTTCAGGGAGCTGGATTCTATCTGCAGCAAGCGCTCATCAATCGCCGATAATTCGTAGCGATAATCAAGCCATAATTGTGTGCCGGTAGCGATCAACGTGATGGCAGAGCTGTATAACAAAATCGCTGCCAGTAAGCGTATGCCGAGTGGTTTCTGGTAGCGAAGCTGACGGAAGCGTTGCAGCAATTGCATAGTAATAAGTCTTTCAGAGCCATTAACTGCTTATCATAACCCTACAGGGGCAAGACGAAACCCTCTTGATTAACCTTTTTGCTCTCTCGTAAGGTTGCCAGCGGTTTTTTGAAGAGCAGAAGTACAACGCAAAAGATGATTAATTTTTTACTTCTTGATACATATCAAACACTACATGTAGTGTTTGATATGATAATAATCTCAATATATAGTTATTTGAATATGTCTGTTATATATCTGAGGAACAACCTATGGTCGCCACGTTAGAGAAAATTACAGAACCCGATACCGAACAGGTTACAGAAAAAGCGGCAGCAGAGATTATTCTGCAAGATACGTCTCTTGATATATGGGATAGTAAATACCGCTTAAAGTCTAAGCAAGGCGAGGCACTGGATAATTCAATTGATGACTCCTTCATGCGTGTCGCTAAAGCGCTGGCGGCAGTCGAGGCTGATGAGAAAAGCCAGGCATACTGGTATAAGCAATTCATATGGGCGTTACGTCAAGGGGCCGTTCCTGCCGGGCGTGTCATCTCTAATGCGGGGGCCCAACAACACAAGCCCGCTACTTCAACCATTAACTGCACAGTGTCAGGCACTATCTATGATTCCATGGATGATATCCTTGGCAAGAACCACGAAGCAGGGCTCACCTTAAAAGCAGGCTGTGGGATCGGTTATGAATTTTCTACCCTGCGACCTAAAAACGCATTTGTCTCAGGTGCCGGCGCCTACACTTCAGGGCCGTTATCCTTTATGGATATCTTTGATCGCATGTGTTTTACGGTATCCTCAGCCGGTGGCAGACGCGGCGCACAGATGGCGACTTTTGATGTGGGGCATCCTGATGTGCTCGAATTTATCAAAGCAAAGCGAGAAGATGCCCGGCTGCGACAGTTCAACCTTTCATTGCTGATTACCGATCAGTTTATGCATGCGGTAACAAACAATAAGGAGTGGCCGCTGGCATTTCCTCTGACAGAGAAAGAACAACAACGCGATGTGATAAATCTGAACGACGCCAGTCAGGTACTCTGGCGAGAATGGCCGATACAACAGGGCTATATCACTAATGACGAAGGACTGGTTGCCTGCAAAATCAGTAAAACAGTGAAAGCAACCCATCTATGGAACGCTATTATGAGTTCCACCTATGATTTTGCCGAACCGGGTTTTATCCTGATTGATAAGGTAAACGAACAGAACAACAACTGGTTTTGTGAAAATATCCGTGCGACGAATCCTTGTGGTGAGCAACCGTTACCCCCTTACGGTAGCTGTTTGCTCGGCTCGATCAACCTTACTAAGTTTGTCCTAGATCCTTTTACTCAACATGCTCGTTTTGATTGGGATCGCTTTAAAACAACCGTGACCATCTTTACCCGCATGTTGGATAACGTTGTTGAGATCAACGGATTGCCGTTAGAAGAGCAGCGCCACGAGATCAATCATAAACGCCGTCACGGTATGGGATATTTGGGGTTGGGTTCCACCATCACCATGCTTAAAATGAAATACGGCGATGCTGCATCCGTCATTTTCACAGAACAAGTCACAAAAGCATTAGCCATTACCGGCTGGCGTGCGGGGCTTGAATTGGCCAAAGAAAAAGGCGCGGCGCCGATTATGAATGAGCAATTTACGGTGACGGGTGAGATGCTACGTAAACGCCCCGAGATGCTTGATGATGGTTACAAAGCCGGGGACTCAGTCGCGGGCAAAGTGCTGCATGCACGTTACAGTCGCTACATGCAACAGATCGCTAAAAGTGAACCAGAGCTGGTCAAGCAGCTAGCTGAGCACGGCTGCCGTTTTACTCACCATAGCTCGATCGCGCCAACAGGTACCATTGCGTTATCGATAGGTAACAATGCCAGCAATGGGATCGAACCCAGTTTTGCACATCATTACTCCCGCAATATTATTCGCCAGGGTAAGAAATCCAAAGAAAAGGTCGATGTGTTTTCGTATGAGCTGCTGGCTTATCGTCACCTTATTAATGCAGAAGCGATGCCCTATAGCGATGTGCCTGCCCAACAGTTGCCGGATTACTTTATTTGTGCGGACGACATCCACCCAAAACAGCATGTTGACATACAAGCGGCGGCACAAAAATGGATCGATTCCTCCATCTCGAAAACGGCCAATGTGCCTACTGACTACCCCTATGATGAGTTCAAGGATATTTATCAATATGCCTATGAGCAGGGGTTAAAAGGTTGCACCACTTTTCGTTTCAATCCAGAGGCCTTTCAGGGGGTGCTGGTAAAAGAGCAGGATCTTGAAAACACCCTCTATCAGTTTACGTTGACCGATGGCAGTGTGGTTGAGCTGAAAGGCAGTGAAGAGGTTGAGTACGATGGCGAGTGCCACACTGCGGCTAATCTGTTCGATGCGCTTAAAGAAGGTTACTACGGAAAATTTTAAGGAGAGACCCGCATGTCATCAACAGCACAGAAGAAAATAGTCCGTATTGATCAAGCTATCATCAGTTACAAAGTGATCACTACACAAGAAAAAGCAGCAGAAGAAACGGCAGCGTTAGCGGCTGACGCGGCCGTAGCCGAGCCGCAACAGCCCGAACAGAAGCCAGAACAGAAGCCAGAGCAGAAAGGCGAACTCAGCCTGGAAACCGTCCACGAAAACCTGAGTCGTCCGGACTTTCTTATGGGCTCAACTTATAAAATAAAAACACCGATGTCTGAGCATGCGCTGTATATCACCATCAACGACATTGTCCTGAATCAGGATACAGAGCATGAACAACGCCACCCCTATGAGATATTTATTAACTCTAAAAACATGGATCACTTCATGTGGGTCGTCGCACTCACCCGCGTTATCTCTGCCGTATTTCGTAAAGGCGGCGATGTCACCTTTATGGTGGAAGAGCTAAAAGCCGTGTTTGATCCTAAAGGCGGCTACTTTAAAAAAGGCGGTAAGTTTATGCCTTC
>NZ_JBFIIH010000203.1:0-4548 GCF_041601355.1 Neptunomonas sp. | reverse complement strand
GCTTTGTGTTTTATGATGGGATTGTTAGTATGAATCATGAGAGTTACCTTTTGTTTTGATTTAAGATTCGACACCTTTATCAAAACGGGTAACTCTCTCTTTTTCAAGAAGATGTGTCAGGTCTAGTCGGAACTAATACAGGTTACGCGATCTCTTTTTCCAGCTCTTTTTCCGGTTCTTTTTCTTGCTCTTTGGCCTTAGATTTACCAGATTGTCTGGCATAACGTTTAACCCAGAAGTCCGCACCTTCGATGCCGAGCTTCTCGGGGTTAAAGGTGTATTCTTTTACACCGGCTTTACGTTGTGCTTCATAATCTTTCAGAGCTTTTACCGCCGGCTTAGAGATGAAGAAGATGATTAGAATTCCGATAATGTTCAACCATGCCATCAGTCCTACGCCGATGTCACCCAGACCCCATGCAAGGTTGGCTGTTTTGACGGTTCCGTAGAAAGTTGCTGCGAGTAGGGTAAGCTTCAGTAAAAAGTCAAAACCTGGCAGCTTCACCGTACGCTTTAGGTAAGCAAGATTCGTTTCTGCTATGTAGTAGTAAGCCAGAATCGTAGTAAACGAGAAGAAAAATAACGCCAATACGATGAAGGGTTTGCCTACACCGGGTAGCACTTGTTCAACGGCTGTCTGTGTATAAGCAGGGCTGTTTGCTGCAATTTCGGATGCTAAGTTCTGCACCAGGAATATGCCTTCGCCAACACCATGTACATTGTAAGCGCCAGTAATCAGGATCATAAACGCAGTAGCTGAGCAAACAAACAAGGTATCAATATAGACTGAAAAAGACTGAACAAGACCCTGTTGTGCGGGATGATCAACCTCCGCCGCTGCAGCAGCGTGAGGGCCGGTGCCTTGTCCGGCTTCGTTTGAGTAAACACCGCGTTTCACGCCCCAGCCGATAGCTGCGCCCATACCGGCCATAGGAGTAAATGCATCAGTGAAAATCGCACTGATAACGCCAGGCAAAGCTTCGAGATTCAGCGCAATTACGGAGCAGGCAATAACAATATAAGTTAGTGCCATGAAAGGTACAACGACCTGAGTGAAGCTGGCAATACGCTTAACACCACCAAAGATAATGAAGCTGAGAACCAAAACAATACTGATAGCGGTCATTATTTTAGTCAGACTCAGGTCGCCCATGGTCGTGCTGATAATTTCGCCCGTACCAAACGCTAGTTCTGCAGCATTACCGATGCCGTTAGACTGTACGCCTGGCAGCATGACGCCGCAGGCGATGATGGTACTAATGGCAAAAATCCACGCAAACCATTTCTGTCCCATCGCTTTTTCAAAATAGAAAGCTGGACCACCACGGTACTGGCCTTCATGTTCTTCTTTGTAGATTTGTCCTAATGCTGATTCAGTATAGGCTGTTGCAGCACCTAAAAATGCTACGACCCACATCCAGAAAACAGCACCGGGGCCACCAAAACCGATAGCTGCAGCAACGCCGGCAATGTTACCTGTTCCTACACGGCCTGAAAGAGAAACAGCCAGTGCCTGGAAAGAAGAGATGCCCTTGTCTGAGCTGTTGCCTGAAAAAAGCAGACGCCACATTTCAGCAAATAAACGTACCTGTACAAAACGGGTAAGTATTGAATAGAACAAGCCTGCACCCAGGCACAAGTAGATAAGAGCAGGGCTCCAAATGATTCCGTTTATAGAATCTATAATTGATTGCATTTACGCCGGTCTCCGGGGGGATTGAGTTTTTTCGTTATTAGAATTGTCGGCGGAAATTCTATAGAGAATTCAGCAGGGTTTTTTGCTGTTATCGGATTGCAGAGAGATGAAAGTATGGCTAGGTCATTGATATTTCGAATATTCTTCTGCCTGGGCATGTTGTGGCATGCTCAGGCGTCAGTGAAAGTAACGCAGAGTCTGTTAGTGTGTCTTAAAAATAGGTGATGTGGCGGGTAGCCAATTAGCGTAAGTAGTTTTTACTGATGTGCCTGAAAGATTCAGTGCCGGCTTTTTGCATCCATTCAAAGGCGACCATTTCACGCGTTACGATATGAATACCGCAGCCGCGCATGCGTGCCAGCGCGCAGGCTTTATCTGCCTGTTTTCGCGAAGAGACACAATCTTCAACCACATATACATCAAAGGCTTCCTGCTTTAATTGTATGGCGGTTTGCAATACACAGACATGAGACTCCGTGCCTATAATGACGATCTGCTCAACGCCGCTCTCGTTAATCATCTTCTGACAGCTTGGCTCTGCCATACATGAGAAGTGCGTTTTTTCCATGGTCTTATCTGAGGGCAAAAGCCTTTTAAGTTCTTCAACGGTATATCCGATTCCCTGGGGATACTGCTCAGTTGTCATTATAGATACGTTGAGAATGGTGGCGATTTCAATGAGCCATTTGCTATTTTTGATCAGTTCTTCACTTTCAAAGATGGCCGGAGCCAACTTTTCTTGGATATCCACGACAAGTAGGCAGGATTTTTCTGGGCTAATCAGCATAATGTTCTCCTTATTATTTGAGCTCAGGATAATTCCTTATCCGTTAGTTTGCCAAGCGTACTTTCTGCTTCAGTCGTCGCAGGTCTGATAATCAACCAATAACTGACTAAAGACAGGAGGCCCATAAGCGATATGCTGGCAGCCATTACGGTGGGTGTGCCTGAGTGGTTATGGCCAACAATGAGGCCAACAATGGCGGCAATGCCTGATTGAGTGAAACCTAATAATGCGGAGGCTGTGCCGGCCATTTTAGGGAAGGGCCCCATGGCGCCAGCCATTGTCTGCGGCATGACCATTCCGACAGCCATCATAAAAAATACCTGGCAGCCAATCACCCAGTAAAGGTTATGTATTTCAAGTAAAGAAGCTAGCAGCATGGCGCTGCCTGACACTGTAGCAATTGAGGTGCCGATGATTAATATTTTATTGATACCAAAACGAGATCCAAATCGTTGGCTAAATTGTGCGCCTGACATATAGCCGAGAACAATGGCCGTGAAGTAGAAGCCGTAATTGGCTTCAGGAACACCAAAAAAGTCGATTAATACAAATGATGACCCAGAAAGAAAAGAAAATAAGCCAGAGAAGATAAAGCTGCAGCAGAGTGTATAGCCAAGAAAAATACGACTGTGAAGCAGTTGGTTATAGTTTCTTAAGATGGACATTGGGTGCAGGCTGCTAATATTTTCAGGTTGCAGCGACTCCTGAACCTTAAGCATGATAATCAGGGTGACAATTGCCCCATATACCCCTAAAAAAATAAAAATAGAACTCCAGTTAAAGACTAAGAGCATATAACCGCCAACGATGGGTGCAACGGCCGGTGCCAGCGCCATAATAGTACCCATCATCGAGAGTACGCGGGCAGATTGCGTCGGTCCGTAAATGTCACGAATAATGGTGCGCCCAAGTACCGGACCGCCACAAGCGCCAAGTGCTTGCAGGAAGCGAAACAAGATAAGCTCCTCAATGGTGGTGGCTGTTGCGCAACCAAAGGACGCTGCCGTAAAAAGAAATAGCCCTCCTGATAACACTGATTTACGTCCGAAACGATCGGCCAAAGGTCCATATAATAGTTGAGCAACAGCAAAGCCGCCGAAGAAGATGGATAGCGTAATTTGTACCTGATCGATAGAGGCATTCAGCTCAGTTGTTAGCCTTGGTAGCGCTGGCAGGTACATATCGGTTGAGAGAGGGCCCAGAGCAACAACAGAGGCAAGAATAAGTATGGTTGCCAGAGAGGTAGGTAAAAACATCAACATTCCTTACGCAAGTGTAGAGGGGACTTTACTCAAGGTTAGTCGGTTATAACAGGCTATAAATTGGCAAAAGATTATTGCCAAAAAAAAGCGCGGATGAGATTCGCCGAAGTTGTCTTGTTATGAAGCAGAGTGAATTTACCTGCATCAAAGCCGAACGTGTAACGAGAATCGTGAAAAAGAGGTTATAGCTATTCGCTAAGGGATACAATATTTATAACTAAAGACGTTCTTTATGTATCATAAACTTTGGTGTATGGTTCTCCTATCTATACAGCGCTGACAAAGAAAATATAAAAAATAGCCCCTTAAGAACTTCTTTACAGAACAGGACAAAAAATCCTCATGAGCTACGTGATGACGCCCCGGCTTGCTACCTTACTAGACAAGCACCAGAACACACTGAACGCCGCCCTTAATGCCATTAAAACCCGTGACTACTGGACGCCCTACCCGGAAAATCCCAGCCCGCGTGCCTATGGCGAAACCGCCAATGCCGATGGCGAAGCGGCGTTTAAAAACTATCTCAACCAGAGTTTTGCACTGGATATGCCGGGTATCGTCGGTGAAGCGGGCGCTGAAGTATCACCTTATGGTATTGAGCTTAACGTCAAATACCCGCGGGTGGATCTGGATCAGTTGCTGCCTGCCATGCAGGATGCACATAAAGCCTGGCGTGACATTGGCCCGCAAGGCCGTGCTGCTGTCTGTCTGGAAATACTCGAACGTATCAACAAACGCAGCTTTGAGATCGGCTATGCGGTGATGCACACCTCAGGGCAGGGGTTCATGATGGCATTTCAGGC
>NZ_JBFIIH010000202.1:0-4555 GCF_041601355.1 Neptunomonas sp. | reverse complement strand
TCTGCTCACAGGCTTGGATGATATTCTTTTAAGAATGTTATATGACCCGAGAATGCTGCCTGGCTCTGATCGCAAAAAAATACAGGAAATAGCGCCGCAAATTCTGACTGATTTTGAAAAGCGCGGCTTGATTAAAGGCGCCTCGTTACGGGTGCGCAAAGAGGGTGCCTTGTATCAGTTTTATTAGCAGCTTGTTACTTTCAATGCCATGTCGTCCGCCTGAATGCCCGCCCATGAATCAGAAGTCGGAAAGTTCGAGAGAAGTTTCTCCCGTTATCAGCTTCTCGAAAAAATCACAGCCGTGTTGCGGCTCTGCAAAGTGTTGCCAAGACCACGCGGCAAAAGTAGGTGGCTTGGCTAATGCTACAAATTCATTGAGTTGTTCATTTGAGATTTCAGAGTCCCCGCCTGCCGCGTCGATAAAGATCTGACGTGAAGCTGGCGACAAGGCCTCCATCTGCATTGAATACGCCATATACTCATGGTTTGCATAGTACTGAATGCTCCCTCCGGGTTGCTGATCAAGAAATGCGTGGGTCAGTTCATGATAAATCATACTGTCGAATAACTCGTGCGCTGGAATCAGGGAATATATGTGATGGGGGTCTAAAGTCGTCGTAAAATGAGCAGGCGATGTGACTTCAAGTGTTTTCTCTCCCCGTTTGTAAATGCCCAAAAGCGAGATATCAGAATGAACGATGCGATCAACGATATATAGCTCTATGGCATCTCGCTGGGGGATGTGACACGCGGCTAATCGTTCGGCTGCGGCAGTCGCCACGGTGCAGGTGTGTTTAGCCAGACTCGGTTCTGAAGTTACCACTGAAAACATCGGGTTTGAGCAGATGAGCGTTTCGGCGGACAAGCGAGAAGCAGACGCAAAAAAAAGACAGACGGTGATTGCCGCAACAATGTATCGGTAGCCGAATAATCTGGTCCAAGACAGCTGCGATGCTTTTAGCCTCGGTGAGATTGTATCCATGATGCCACCTTATCAAAATGGCTGTGTGTTGTGTTTATTTTGAGTAGTGCCTCAATATAAATTATGGTACTGATAATCAACGGCTGGAATTTGACTGATTGCTCCTGATTTTTTAATAACCTGTTAGGTATCTTTGTTTAAGAGAGCTTAATTATTAACGTGATAAATATCCGGATAGAAGGAAAGATGATGCTTTGGATAAAAATGTTTCATATTCTTGCCATGACGAGCTGGATGGCGGGTATCTTTTACCTGCCACGTATTTTTGTGCATTTTGTTGAAGGCAAAGAGGCAGGGCAGGATGTTGCACGTTTACAGATTATGGCGCGAAAACTCTATGGTTTTATGAGTATCATGGCGATTTTTACGCTGGTTTTAGGTTTTTGGCTTTGGCTGGGCTACGGTTTTTCGGGTGGCTGGTTGCACGCTAAGCTGATGTTTGTTGGGTTGCTGATTGGCTATCACTTCTGGTGTCGTGCGTATCTGAAGAAAATGCAGGCTGATCTGTTAGACAGAAGCGGTCTCTATTTTCGTTTGTTCAATGAACTGCCGCTGTTGATATTTATCCCGATTCTGATCTTTGTGGTGGTGAAGCCATTCTGAGATTCTGAGGAAGAGGCGCTTAATAAGAAAGCACTGAAAAAAAGAGTAGCGTCGATGATAGGCGCTACTAATATGAGGACTTAGCGCGTTAAAGCTTCTGCTCTAATGCGCGGATACGTGCACCAAGGCGCTCTGCACGATCTTTTAAATGGTCGACATCTTGCATAAATGCTTCGGCTTCAGGACGTGTAGGCAGTAATTGGGCTTCTTCCTGTATATATTCGTGAATATTGTCGCTGAAGCTGCTGCCGACACGTTTTACAAAATTCAGCTGGTTTTTGCTGAACTCGCTGAGCTGGTGGGCAGGCAGATCGCCGATGTAATCGGCTAAGAATGCTTCCCAGTCGATATGTGTTTCAGCTAACAGTTGCTGAAATTGATTAGCCAATGAGGTTTCGCCGCTGACGGTGATGCCATTGCCGAAAAAGTGCTCGGCTTTATTGTCACTGCTGATAAGTTGCAGGAGACGGTTGGATGAGCCGCTCAGCGTCACGTCAGCATCGCCTTCAAAGTGTGCCTGCAGCTGAACGCCGGCATCAAAGGGGATAATAAAGAGCGACTGCTTCAGGTCTGTTGCTTCAATCTGAATAACCTTGCCGGTAAGACGTTTTAGTGCCTGGCAGGTGACAGAGTCGCTCTGTAATAGTGAATTGATGGCCGACTCAAGCGGAGTCAGTATTAGGGCATGCAGCATATCATTGGCCATCAATTGTCTCTCCGTTATGGTTTGATACCCGTGTGCAGAGCAACGACACCACCGGTCATATTCTGATATTTACAATTCACCAGTCCTGCATCCTGCATCATGCTTTTCAGGGTTTCCTGGTCAGGATGCATGCGAATCGATTCCGCCAGATATTTGTAGCTTTCAGAATCGCCGGCAATCAGTTGACCCATTTTAGGTAAAATATTAAACGAATAAAAATCGTACAGCTTAGTGAGCGCCGGGTTATCTGTTTTCGAAAACTCTAACACCATTACTTTACCACCTGGTTTAAGGACCCGGGTCATCGAGCGAATGGCTGCATCTTTGTCGGTTACGTTACGCAAGCCAAAAGCAATGGTAATGATATCGAACGTGTTGTCAGGAAAAGGCAGGCATTCTGCATTGGCTTGAACAAACTCAACATTGCCGGCAACACCACGATCCATTAAACGATCCCGGCCTACTTTCAGCATTGAGTCGTTAATATCAGCGAGAACAACTTTTCCTGTTGGGCCGACAATCCGCGAGAAGCGCATGGTTAAATCACCGGTACCGCCGGCAATATCCAGAATGGTATGCCCGCGGCGAGCTCCGCTTTGTTCAATCGTCAGTTTTTTCCAGAGGCGATGCACTCCACCTGACATCAGATCATTCATCAGGTCATATTTTCCTGCGACCGAATGAAATACGTCAGCAACCTTTTTGACTTTCTCTTCTACCGGTACTTCACGAAAGCCGAAATCAGTAGTGGATTTTTTGTTCTGTTCGCTCATATTCTTTTGCTCAGCTGGTGCGTTTGACGCATTGTACCTACGCCGAAAAGGTTTGTCCTCTTTCGGACTGACTCAGCACTGATTCAGAAATGATTCAGAACTTACCAATCAGGCCCTTATCACGGGATTCGCCAGCGTCTTCCAGGCTTTTAAGATATGTATCCCAGTACTGATCTCGCTGTGTGGCGAGGGTGTAAAGGTACTGCCAGGTATAGAGTCCGCTGTCGTGACCATCATCAAAAATAATTTTCAGTGCATAATTGCCAGAGGGTTCCACACCGCTAATGCCGACAAATTTTTTGCCGGTCTGCAGTGTGCCATTGCCAATACCGTGACCGCGGACTTCAGCGGAAGGTGAGTGAACGCGCAAAAACTCCGCCGTTAGCTCAAAACTTGTTTCGTTATAGATTAATTCCAGCGTTTTGGACTTTTTGTGGAGCTTGATGTTGCTGGGGATAGGAGCCTGTGTCATCAGTGAACTCTTCGATAGAGTGAGCCAGCGAGGGCTGGCTCACGTGATGCTAGTTTACGGGTTAAAGCTCGCGAATCAGAACTATTGACGTCAGAGGACGTGTATCAGAGGATGTAGTGACTCAGATCCTCATCCTGACTGAGAGCGCTTAACTGTTTATTCACGTAGTCTGCATCGATAATAATGGATTTTCCGGAGTCATCCGAGGCATGAAAGGATAGCTCTTCTAACAAGCGTTCCATCATCGTATGTAAGCGACGAGCACCAATGTTTTCTGTTTTCTCGTTCACTTGGAATGCCAGTTCTGCGACGCGTGCAATCCCCTCGTCTGTGAACTCGATATCGACGCCTTCGGTTTTTAACAGTGCAATGTATTGCGCGGTTAAGGAGGCTGTCGGTTCTGTGAGAATGCGTCGGAAATCATCAGGTGTCAGTGCATTCAGCTCAACACGAATCGGTAAGCGGCCTTGTAACTCGGGAATCAGGTCTGAAGGTTTTGCCAGATGAAAAGCGCCGGAAGCAATAAACAAGATATGATCTGTTTTAACCATGCCGTATTTGGTGGTAACAGTGCAGCCTTCGATTAACGGTAGCAAGTCGCGCTGTACCCCTTCACGTGACACGTCGCCGCCACCTGAGTTAGCCCCCGCCCGCTTACATACCTTGTCTATTTCATCGAGAAAGACTATGCCGTTTTGTTCAACCATATCAACGGCGCGTTGTTTAATGTCTTCCTCTTTAATGAGGCGTGCGGCTTCTTCTTCGATGATCAGCTTCATCGCTTCTTTTACCGTCATGCGACGGCTCTGTTTATTCGCGCCGCCCATGTTGGAGAACATGCTTTGCAACTGGTTGGTCATCTCTTCCATACCGGGAGGTGCCATGATTTCAACATTGGCTTTGGGTTGAGCGATGTCAATGTCGATCTCTTTATCGTCAAGCTGTCCTTCACGCAGTTTTTTGCGGAAAATCTGGCGTGTCGCATTATCTGTTTTGGATTCCGGAGCACTATTGGTGTT
>NZ_JBFIIH010000201.1:0-4573 GCF_041601355.1 Neptunomonas sp. | reverse complement strand
TACTTCTTCAGCGGGTAAAGCCAAGTCACTTTGCTTGAGTGCTGTATGTCCACCCGCCGCCCGACGTGCATCGCGCAATAGATCCAGCTCTTCAGAGGTGCGGTAGCAATGGAACGCATGACCTTTCTCAACCAGATCATGTGCATACTGAGCATACATTCCCTTGCGTTCGCTTTGGCGATAAGGGCCATGCGGGCCGCCAACATCCGGGCCTTCATCCCACTCCAGCCCTAACCAACGCAATGAATCCAGAATCTTCTGCTCTGATTCAGCCGTACTGCGTGTCTGGTCTGTATCTTCTATACGTAAGATAAACTGCCCACCGTGCTGACGGGCAAACGCCAGATTAAAGAGTGCAATATAGGCTGTGCCTACATGCGGGTCGCCTGTTGGAGAAGGCGCAACGCGAGTACGTACTGTCATTATTTTCCTGCCAAAGCTTACGTGATTGCCAAAAGAGTATAAAAATAAAGGCGCATTATACAGTTGCCTGCCGCCACGTGCCATGCAATGGGCATGAATGACGACAAGAGTTACCTGCATTTGAAACGATGAATGGCCCGGATATTGCTTGTACATTGTCAATTATCAATTTTTAAACGCAGGTGATCCACGTGAAAAACAGATTAACTGTGCTTGTCATCGATGAAGACAAGGAACGTGCCGCGTTACTGGAACAGGCATTGCGAGATCAGGGATACGAGGTACTTGGCCGGCTGCATTCTACTGATCTTATGGCCGATAAAGTCGAGGTATTAAAGCCGGACATTATTATTATTGATTTGGACTCTCCCGACAGAGATGTTCTGGAAAACATGGCTTTGATGAACCAAAGCTGCCCCCGCCCTGTCATTATGTTTGCTGAACAAGGTGATCAGGCCACAATAGAAAAAGCGATTCGCTCAGGTGTGAGCGCTTATGTCGTAGATGGTCTTGAGCAGCATCGGATTAAAGCAATTTTAGATGTTGCCATTGCCCGTTTCCGCGAGTTTCAGGCGATACGAAGCGAACTAAATCACGTACATGGCGAGCTAAACCAGGCCCGTACAGAATTAGCTGATCGCAATCTAACTGAAAAAGCGAAGATCTTGATCATGAAACATAATAACTGCACAGAAGACAAGGCCCATCAAGCGATGCGTAAGATGGCAATGGATCAGCAAAAACCACTGATAGAGATTGCCAAAAGTATTATTTCTGTATTGGAGTTGCTGCCATGAAGACGCCAACCACCTCGCAAAAAGCGAATCTTGCCAGCGCATTTCCTGCTGCCGAAAAACACGCATTAACCATTGGCTTTATCCCGTTACTCGACTGCGTTCCTATTATTGTGGCGCAAGAGTTTGGTTTTTTTGAAGAGATGGGCTTAGACGTAACGCTTTCCTGCGAGTCATCCTGGGCCAGTATCCGCGATAAAGTGCAGTTCGGTCTGCTCGATGCCGCACCTATGCCTGCCGGGATTGTACTCGCCAGCGCAATGAAATTAGGCGCCACTCAGCCTATGGTCACGGCTATGGGCTTAGGACTGAACGGCAACGCAATGACTGTTTCGACAAAGCTTTGGGAACAGCTAAACCCTTCAGGTGAAACATTCACCAGCCAAACAGCCGCACAAGCGCTTAGAGCCTATCTGGCAAGCGTAGAAGGACCGGTTAATGTCGCTTCTGTGCATACTTATTCGACACACCATTTCTTATTGCGCGAATGGTTAGCACATTTCAACATTGATCCTGACAGCAAACTCAAGCAGCACGTAGTCCCACCACCGCATATGATTGATGCAATGCAACGCGGTGTGATTGATATTTTTTGCGCGGGTGAACCCTGGAACAGCCTTGCGCAAGCACAACAGATTGGCCATACCCTGTTATCGAGTCATCAAATATGGGAAAACGCACCGGACAAAGTACTCGGCGTTACACGCCGCTGGCATGATGCCAACCCTGCCAGCCACCAGCGGTTAATAGCCGCATTACTCAAAGCATGCCTGTGGCTGGACAACCATGAGAATAAAATAGCCGGCTTTATGTTATTAAATAAGCTTAACTATCTTAATGCAGACCTGTCCGGCATAGATCTGAACTTTGGGCAACACTGCTTTACTTCACCTGAAGCGACCTTTCCCTGGTTATCACAGGCGCAATGGTTTACCGAGCACATTCGGGCATTAAGCGAGAGAGTTCTGGCCAACAAGAGCGCTCCGTTAAATCAACCCCCTTTAACAGAAACCTATCTGACCGAGACTTATCGAACGGTTGCCGAAAAACTCAATATTAATCTACCCATACAGAACACCAAAACAGAAGGCACTCACGCTGATAGCTGGCAGCTTTCAGGCACAATACAGCGTATTAATATGCTCCCGGATCTGAAGTTCAAGTAACAGCACTATATTTGTGCAACGCACCAAACAGGGTAAGTTTCACGACTAATTATCCAATAAATTAAATCTGAAGATTGCTTGAAAGACCCGTATAACGGGTCTTTTATCAAATTGGCATGCTCCCTGCTTTATATTTTACAAAGACTTTTTAAGTGCTTTATAAAAGCGATCTAAGCGCTATGTAAGCAATAGCTAAGCGACATATAAAGCACAATTTTTTCAGGCAAAGGTGCCTCCAGCTGGGATCTCACCCTTTCAGCTTGGTGGCGCCTTTTCTTTTTTACTCTTCAGGAGGACGACCATGTCTAAGAATGTACTTGCACAAGCAGCGATATCGCAAAGACACCACCCGTAAAGAAAAAATATTCGCACAAAAACAGTGCAGAGAATCTGCCTGAAAACTAAAAAGCACTCATTTAGAGCAATGGCGCTCGATGAATCCGGTCTAACGAGATCTGGTTTTATCGGGCGTTTTTTTTTATTTTAACGAACGGAAAATGACTATGACTCAGGAAAAATCGTTCAACCTGCTATCTTTCAGCGGAAAGATGAAGATCCTGCATTTCAGCTGGATCGCCTTCTTTATCACCTTTTTTGTATGGTTTAACCATGCACCACTATTAGGCATGATCGCAGAATCGCTTGGGCTGACAAAGTCAGAAATCAAAACCTTGCTGATTCTTAACGTCGCACTTACTATTCCGGCGCGTATCATTATTGGTATGTTGACCGATAAATACGGCCCGCGTATTACCTATGCGGCCTTGCTGTTTTTGGCCAGTATTCCCTGTTTTGCGTTTGCTTTGTCCACCGATTTCGCGCAAGCCGCTATTTCCCGCTTCCTGCTTGGTTTTATAGGCGCCGGGTTTGTAGTAGGTATTCGCATGGTCAGCGAGTGGTTCCCGGCGAATGAGCTGGGTACGGCTGAAGGCATCTATGGCGGCTGGGGTAACTTTGGTTCTGCAGCAGCGGCAATGACACTACCGACACTCGCGATCATGTTCGGTGGCGAAGACGGTTGGAGATATGCGATCGGTTTATCTGGCTTATTCAGCCTGGTATTCAGTTTTATCTGGTATAAAAATGTTAGCGATACACCGAAAGGTTCGACCTACTTCAAACCAAAACGTATTGGCGGCCTTGAAGTCACCAGCAAGGCAGATTTTGTCTTCCTGCTGTTCATGAAAATTCCCTTGTATGCTGCTTTAGCGTTATTAACATGGAAGCTGTCCCCGGCTGGTGTGTCAATTCTTTCAGATGCAGCGGCGCTAAGCATTTACCTTCTATTGGGTGCCATCTTCATTTACGACTGCTACAGCTCATACAGTGTCAATAAAGAGATATTCCATACACCGGTTCCGGAAGTTCAGCGTTATGCGTTTAAACAAGTGGCTGTATTGAACGTACTTTACTTTGCTACTTTTGGTTCAGAGTTAGCCGTTGTTTCAATGCTGCCACTGTTCTTTTCTGATGTATTTGAGTTGAGCATGGTCTATGCCGGTTTGCTTGCATCTGCCTACGCCTTTATGAATCTGATGTCTCGCCCAGGCGGCGGCTGGATCAGCGATCGCTTCGGACGTAAGAAAACCCTGTTGATTCTCACCGCAGGACTGGCGGCCGGTTATGCGACGATGTCCATGATCGACAGCAGTTGGCCTTTAGCCTTGGCGGTTATTGCAGCCATGGCATGCTCTTTCTTTGTACAGGCAGGTGAAGGTGCGGTATTTGCAGTAGTTCCGTTGATCAAACGTCGCCTGACGGGTCAGATCGCTGGCATGACGGGCGCATATGGTAACGTCGGTGCCGTGTTCTACCTAACAGTGCTATCGATGGTCGATTACTCAACCTTCTTCTCTGTTATCGCAGCAACGGCTGTACTGGGCTTTATTACGCTACTGTTCCTCAAAGAGCCTAAAGGCCACATGGCAGAAATTAATGAAGATGGTAGCGTTGCTCTGATACAAGTGAATTAATTCAGGTTAACCACTTAAACTGAGCTGATTTACATAGCCCGGTTTAAGTGGGCTGGTTTAAGTGACCAGATTTACGTGAGTTAACGCACGGCATTAACGGCTAAGTCGCAGATCAAAAAGAGAGGGAGTCGCACATGAGTAAGCAGCTGGAAGTTTGTTTTGGTGGATATTCAACCAAAGGACAAAAAGCGCTGAATCAAGACGCATTTGCGGCTTC
>NZ_JBFIIH010000200.1:0-4656 GCF_041601355.1 Neptunomonas sp. | reverse complement strand
GTCACATCTAAGCGTTTCTCTATTAAATAATTATATCTGTGTGCAACTTCATAGAAGTCCTGGCAGTGAACTGCTGCCCGTTCCAGTAATTCATCCCGAAATGAAAATAGGTTTACGTGCTGACTCCGGGTAAGCGTGAAAGTGTGAGTCGCATATCGTTTCATGAAGTTGAGGTTTTTTATAGTATTTAAAATCAACATACTATTGGGTAAATAAAGCGTTTTACCTGTATGACTGTATGAATCGATATCAACTTCTAATAAGGTTAATTTTGCCCAATTAGTCTCGGTTACTTCACCATAGGAACTACCCACCTGAACCCAGTCACCAACCTGAAACGGTCTGGATACAATGATATAAACATATCCAATAATACATTGAATAAACTCGCGTGTAGCGATAACAATCGCGACAACAAACGCAGCTACGGACAATGCAAATTTTTGCAATTCGTCCGTCCATAAGACAAACAATAAAACCACAACGGTCAGATTAATTAAGTTCTTAATTAAATTAATTACATAGCGCGAATCTTCCCCTTTGGCCTTACTTCTTTTTCTTATGACTTTTACCAACATCAACTTCAAGAAATACGCTAAAACAACAAACATAAGCGAAGAAAGCAACTTATGCTCAAAAAGCAAACTATAAATCTCAAGTCCGGTCATGGATTATCCCAATGTTTTATTTTTTATAAAAAATGCAGTGACAGTAAAATATTGAAGCCAATCCTAAAACCCATTAAACCGATCATATCCTTCATAGCCGTTAGTATAACCGCCCCGGAAAATACGGGATAGATATTCTATGCGTTTCAATGAGAATAGAGTAAGTACCCCGGATTGGGGGATGTAACTTGCAAACGGATCCAGAGGTCAGGTTTCTCAATCCCAGTACACAGGACTGATAAAACATTGAGTGTAGTAGTCGATAAATGCTCTGACCTTGGGTGCCAGCAGGCGCGAGCTGGGATACACCGCCCAGACAGCCGTATCAGACATTAATGGATAGTCCTGGAGTACCTGAACCAGTTCCCCTGTTTGCAACTGCTGATAGATATTCCATGTTGAACCAATCCCAATTCCCAAGCCACCAGCACAGGCATCCCGGACCGCCTCGCCATTATCAGTGCGAAAACTACCTTTCGCTTTAATCGTTAGCTGCCCGCCGGGAGTATCAAAACGCCAGTGCTCCAACCCCATTAACGTGATGCAGCGGTGATTGATAAGATCCTCAGGAGATTCAGGCTCACCATACTTCGCCAGATAACCGGGAGAGGCGCAGACAATACGGTTGTCAGAGGCTAATTTACGCGCAATTAATGTTGAATCCTTCAACTCCGCGATGCGAATAGCGATATCAAAGCCCCCTTCCACCATATCGATGATGGAATCGGACAAGCGCAGATCGACATTAAGGTCCGGATAACTCGACAAAAACCCATTCAACGCGGGCACCAGATGCATACGGCCAAAGGATGCAGAGGCAGACACCCTCAGTGTACCGGAAGGTAAACCTTTACCCACTCCTACCGAAGCACGAGCCGCTTCTACACTGGAAAGCACCTCTTCAGCATGCGGCAGAAAGCCCTTACCTTCTTCAGTCAATGAAACTTTGCGGGTGGTGCGGTGAATCAAACGCACCCCAAGACCCTCTTCCAGTTTATTGATATGTGCACTGGCCACGGCAGGAGATAAACCCAGTTCAGAGCCTGCCTGACTGATGTTATGGGTAGCGGCTACCCGGATAAAGAGTTTCAAGTGTTCGATGTTCATTTTAGATTATCAACATAAAATATAAACAGATTAGCTATTCATGCAGATTATCATCATAAGCAATAACAATTAAAGTATTACCCATCAACTAAACAGAGGTGTTTCCCATGAAAGCAATGATTATCCGTGAATTTGGTGGCCCTGAAGTATTCGAGCTATCTGATATTCCGACACCCGAAGTAAAACCCGGTCAGGTCCTGGTACGTATCGCCGCCACCAGTGTTAACACCGTCGATACTATGATTCGCCAGATGGGTAAGGAGTTGCCAATATCACCCAATCCACCTGCGGTACTGGGTATGGATTTCGCGGGGACTGTTGAAGCCGTTGGCGAAGGCGTTAGCGGATTTTCTGTTGGCGATGAAGTTTACGGCTGTGCCGGTGGTCTTGGGGAGCTACAGGGTGCGCTGGCAGAATATATGGCGGCCGATGCCCGACTGATTGCCCTCAAGCCAAAAAACCTGTCCATGCGTGAAGCCGCGGCGCTGCCTCTGGTAGCTATCACAGCTTATGAGGGGCTGACCCGTGCCGGGATATCCAAAGGACATCGTGTGCTGGTTCATGGCGGCTCCGGCGGTGTCGGCCATGTTGCATTGCAGCTGGCGCGTCACTTTGGTGCTGATGTTTATGCAACAGGCGGTGGTGATAAACAACTGGCTCTGATCGAAGAATTAGGCGCTAAGGGCATCAACTACAAAACAGAAAGCGTTGCCGATTATGTCACTGAATATACCGGTGGGGCAGGCTTTGATGTTGTCTTCGATTCTGTTGGTGGAGCAAATATAGCTAACTCGTTTGAAGCAGCAACTCTGAATGGCCAGATAGCGACTACGGTTGCACTGGTTGAGCTGGATCTTTCCGTTGCTCACTTTAAGGGCTTGTCCCTACACGTGGTATTCATGCTTATCCCGATGATTCACGATCATGGCCGCAAAGCACATGGTCATATTCTGAGAGAGATCGCTAAGATCGCTGAAGCGGGCAATCTTCGACCGGTTCTTGATGAGCAAAGCTTCACTCTTACTGAAGCCGGCCTGGCGCATGCACGTCTGGGCAGTGGTCAGGCGATGGGCAAGGTTGTGATAGATATTTAACAATTAGAAGGAATGACTAAGGCCAGGGATTGGCCAATAATGCCATCTACGAGTCTGTATTCTCAGAACCGGATAGATCATGAACCAGCAAACCCCATCGTTAAGACAACAGCTTTTCCATATGACATTACCCATGCTGATCGGCATGCTGGCTGTCAGTAGCTGCCAGCTGGTCGACAGTGCGTTCATAGGCCAGCTGGGTGCTCAACCCCTTGCCGTTGTTGGTTTCTCTATTCCCATTTATCAATTGATTATAGGCATACAGGTTGGGCTTGGTATCGCAACCACCGCCATCATATCAACCGCCCTGGGCGCAAACAAAAACACCTATGCCAAACAACTGGGAGCCCTGATAATCGTTACCGGTTTTATCCTGACCTCAATACTGTGTCTGATACTCTGGTTGGCTCAAGAAGTCATTGTTGTTAATTTGGGTGGGGATACAGCACTATTCCCTTTTGTACGTGAGTACTGGTTCCCCTGGCTGATCAGCTGCTGGCTTGGCGCCATGCTTTACTTCGGTTTCAGTATTTTTCGGGCACATGGAGAAACCCGCTTCCCTGGTATCGTGCTGGTAGTGGTCAGCATTATTAACATGGTGCTTGATCCGCTGTTTATATTTGTTCTTGATATAGGCTTAGCAGGTGCAGCCTGGGCAACCGTGTGTGCTTTTGGTACCGGATGCATCATCATTTTCGCCGGGGTTTATCGTCAGGACCTGATCCGATTCCCCGACACAATGGCAACGATTAGAGCAGGATTAAGGCGCTTGCTATCGTTTATGGCGCCTTCCATGCTAAGCCAATTTATTCCTCCGCTATCGGGCCTGATTGCCACAGGAATCGTTGCCATTTACGGCAACGATGCTGTCGCTGCCTGGGGGCTTGCCAGCCGAATAGAATTTTTCTCCATCATCATAGTGCTGTCCTTAACCATGGCGATGCCTCCGATAATCGGGAAGCTACGGGGTAGCAATCAACTTACGCAGATTGATCAGCTGATGCGTATCGCTGTTAGTTTTGTCATGTTTTCTCAACTCGCTCTTACTGTCATTACCGTATTATTTTCCAGCCCTCTCAGTAGTGCGTTAACGACGGATAGCAGTATTGCGGACATTTTGCACGAGTACCTGTGGCTTGTGCCCTTAAGCTATGGCGGACTGGGTATCAGCATGCTCATCGTATCGGCATGTAGTGCGATGGGCATGCCTGCTCTGGCTCTGATCATTTCAGCGTTACGCTTATTTAGCTGCTACCTGCCGCTGCTATGGTTAGGATCTGAAATAGCCGGGTTGACCGGCTTGTTTATCGGGGCGATGACAGGGAATTTAATCGCCGGTTACCTGAGCTGGCAACTTTATAAGAAGCGCTTAACACTACTTCACTCACAGTATCCAAAGGTGGTTAACCCCTTAGCAGAAAGCCTGCAGACGGCTTCCTGAAATAAACGGGTTAATGCATCTCCTTTGTTAACCTCATTTCGTTTCGAGCCGTTATTTCAGTTCTGTCAGCCTGGTTTCAATCGCTTTTACAACAGCATCAGACTTCAATGGATCCAGAGCATCACAATGAGGTGAAGCAAACTGGCCTGAGTCATTGTCGAAATATTGGCCCGAAGCGGATGCAAACTCATCATCCAGTGCTGCACGAGCCAGTATTTTTGCGCCTTTACTGAGATCTCCTCCAACCACCCCAAAGGCATCCTTCACCATCTTGCTGCCGAGCATCGAACCAGGGTTCACCGCTATAATAACCGGGCCGTTAGCGCCCAAAGAAAGCGCCATACTC
>NZ_JBFIIH010000199.1:0-4713 GCF_041601355.1 Neptunomonas sp. | reverse complement strand
TTGTAGTAGCTCAGACTTGATCTGACAGTTACCCGTTCTCAAACGATGCCTGTCAGTTTAGATTTGAGCTAAGTTTTTCTCAGCCCAAATCGATTTACCATCATGCAATGTATCCATCGGTGTTCTACCGCAACACATTTTGCCCTGATGCGTCCGTTCATTGTTATAGTATTCAATCCACTCGTCCAGATCTTTTTGTAACTCGTCGATCCCTGTGTAGAGCTTTTTGCGAAAAGTGATCTGATAAAACTCATTCAAAATTGTTTTATGAAACCTTTCACAGATACCGTTAGTTTGTGGTGACATCGCTTTTGTCTTAGTGTGATCAATGTCATTAATCGCCAGATAAAGCTGGTAATCATGTTGATCAACACGGCCACAGTACTCAGTGCCACGGTCTGTCAAAATACGCAGCATAGGCAGCTCCTGTTGCTCGAAGAATGGTAATACTTTGTCGTTGAGTACATCAGCGGCAGTGATAGGCGTTTTGGTTGTATAAAGCTTACAGAAAGCTACTTTGCTGTAAGTATCAACAAAGGTTTGCTGGTAAATACGACCCACGCCTTTGAGGTTGCCTACGTAGAATGTGTCCTGTGAGCCTAAGTAGCCTGGATGTGCGGTTTCTATTTCACCGCAAGCCTCATCGTCATATTTCTTTTTCTCAAGGGCAGCAACCTGCGCATCACTCAGAATAATACCGTCATTCGCTACTTTATCTTCAAGGGCTTTTAGGCGTTTTTTGAAGTTCTCCAGATTGTTGCGCAACCAGATCGAGCGAACGCCACTGCCTGAAACAAATACGCCTGATTTACGCAACTCATTGCTGGTTCGATGCTGCCCATGAGCAGGTTGTTCAATAGCATAAGCAATCACTGCTTGCTCTGTTTGTTCATCCACTCGGTTCTTGATATTGGGGGATCGACGACTCTTGTTGATGAGATTATCAATCCCACCATCTTCAACCAGTTCTTGATATCGATAGAAAGTATCGCGAGACACGCCCATTACTTTACAGGCTTTAGAGACGTTCCCGAGCGCTTCAGCGAGATTAAGCAAACCCGCTTTGTGTTTTATGATGGGATTGTTAGTATGAATCATGAGAGTTACCTTTTGTTTTGATTTAAGATTCGACACCTTTATCAAAACGGGTAACTCTCTCTTTTTCAAGAAGATGTGTCAGGTCTAGTCGGAACTAATACATCTGTTCAGATGGCTTGGGATCAGTTACTCCATAGCTTTTTCAATAAATCCGTTGAGCGGGCAGCCGGATTTTGCCGAATCAGCTTTTCTTCAGCGGCTAACTTCAAGAACAGACCGTCCAAAGCTGCCTTGGTTACATGACTGGTAAGATCTCCCTCAACCTGCTGGCCAACCAGAGGAAGCTGAGCCGCTTGTGTCGCCAGGCTATTGTAATATTTTGTAGCGCCGACTTCGCCCAGAGCGGTATCAATTTCGGGTTTAAAAAGAGCGGCTATCTGTGGCCCTGCTTTTTCACGGAAGTATTGCGTCGCCGCATCATCTGATCCCTCATAAATTTTGCGGGCGTCGTCAAAACTCATGTTTCTGATGTTATCAACCAGAATAGCCGTTGCTTGTGGTGCGGCCCGTTCTGCAGCACTGTTGATAGATTGCTCAAATTGATCAACCTGATCCCCCATTCCGAATTGGCGCAGCGGGCCAGCCAGTTTATCCAGCACCGCAGGCATTGGAACACGAATTTGTGGATCATTCAGGTAGCCGCCTTCAGCGGATATCGATTTAATCGCACGTTCGCTTCCCACCACCAGTGCTTCACGTAAACCATTGATAAGCGTATCAGATGAAAGGGATGTATTGCTGACGGCTGAGTTGGTCGTCGCCGGTTGTTTAATCAATTCCTCGCCGGTTTTTTTAACACTTTCAACTAAATCGCTCCATCCAGCCTGACTGCTAGTCGCGATGGCTGCACTGAGCAATAATGTAGTGATTGTTAACTTACGCATGATGAAAGCCTCCATCCTTGTCTTTATAAATACGACTAGTGTAACGGATTATCGCCGCCCAGTAGTCACAAATGAGTAGTTGGTCAGCATGTGATCATACTATCTACTATATGAACTCGTAGTTAATCGCGACCGGTTCCTGAGAGTAGCAAAATTAATGTCAGCAGCAACTTTGACAGATGACACTTTTAAGAGCACGGCCGCTTCACACAGTTCCGCCGTAACCGTCATGCATTAATTCAGATTAGTTGTCGTGACGCAAGGAAGCCTGTATCGCAGATGCGCCTGGCCTAGCGGATTATTTTTTCACTGCGGACAATTGGTTGGTCAGTTCCGGCGCCTGAATTGTGCGCACAGGTTCGACCAGCTTGGCATCGGAACTTGCTTTGTGAACTCGCCCGGCATTGAGCCTGCGTGGAGCTTTAGGTGACATTGACAACAATCGTCCGCGCTATTATATTGAAAAAACTCCCTGCTTATCGAGGAGGCAACTCAATGTGAGTGAGAAGTCTTTTCATTTCACAATTGTGCTGTGCCCTTTGCGCCACCTTGATCGCATTCGTAAGTGAGCGCTGATTGTGAGTGCAGCATGCGATAGGAGGATTTTACTATGAACGTCATTAGTAAATTAGTTCGCTCCCTGACCGCCGGATCTTTGGTCATCGGTCTCACTGTTGGCTTTGCGTCCGCACAGGATTCACCGAAGCTTACCGAAGTTTTCAAGACACCCCTTGCGACTGCAGCAGAAAATGAAATCGCTGTAATGCACGTGGATTATCCCCCTGGCTACAGTTCGCCGAAGCACTTTCACACAGGCCAGGTACTCCTTTACGTCCTTGAAGGCACGGGCGCGCTTGAAGTTGATGGTGCCGTTCGTACCGCCAAGGCGGGCGAAGTGATTCAGGAAGCCGCCGGGAAGCCCATGGTGATGAGTAATGATAGCACCTCAGAATGGCTCAGATTCGTCATATTCCAAGTTGGGCCAGAAGGGGAGCCCACCCACGTCAAGGTAGATTGACTACCCGGGCTTGTCCGTTATTGATCAGGGGGCTCGCTGGAGGCGAGTTCCCCTGATCCACACCTCGCGGCCCGGAAATGGATACGAGCTAAGGTTTATACTCCAAGCCAAGCACTGCTTGAAATCGTTTTATCGCCAGGCTTATTCGCCCAGACGATCTCTCGCCATTGAAGCGTAGTTTTTGCATGGCCAGAGCAACTCTATTTGTTTAATTCCAGGTTAGATCTTCAATAAACGCCTACAAGGTCTCAATTTTTTGTTTCGATAAGTGGCTGATTGTTTTCCGCCATCAGCTCTGCCTCTGCAGTCTCAGCTTCGTAGCCGAACTCATTGACTGGAATTGCCAGGCATTTCTTAAGCCGCCGCTCATCCTGCAACCATGAAGTTGATGTTTCTGCTACACTCTTAGCTTGAAAATGTGCACTTTCCTGAGAATAAAAATGCTACGTCGGTTGCTGTATTTTAAACGTTGTTGGTTGCTCCTTTTCCTTGCAGGGATGACTCCTGTCTATGCTGAAAAGCAGGTCATTACTAACCATGTTATTGCTGATAAAGCATCGGCAAGCCAGATTATCAGAAACCAGGTCATTACATTGGGGACGGGGGGCGTTACCGGCCTTTATTATCCCACGGGCGGGGCTCTGTGCCGGTTAGTTAATCAAGCTCGTCAAGAATACGGTATCCGCTGTGCGGTGCGCAGCACGTTAGGCTCTATGAGTAATCTTGAGCAAGTCATCAATCACGAACTTGATATCGGCATTGCAGAAGCAGGGCAGCTGTATGATTTTGCAAAAGATACTGACAAAAACGCTGATAATCATGGCGATGAGTTGGATCAACCCTTGCGCACGTTAACCAGCCTGTATCCTGAATATGTATCGATATTAGTCAGATCAGATGCCCATATTAATAGTTTTGATGACCTGAAGCATAAGCGAGTCAATATTGGTCAGTCCGGAACAAGTCAGCGTTTAACCATAGAGCTATTAATGAAAGCCCGCGGCTGGCAACTGAGTGATTTTTCAGGCGTAAGCGAACTGGAACCGTCAGAGCAGGCCGCTGCATTATGTGATAACCGTATTGATGCGACGCTTTATGTGGTTGGGCATCCCAGCGGTACGATCAAAGAAGCGCTCAGAGACTGTAGTAGTCAACTGATTGGCTTATCAAAGCACGATAGAGAAACACTCATTTTGCAAAATCCCTTTTATGGGGAAATGACAATTTCAGGCGGTTTTTATTCTTCGGATCTTACTGATGTGCTGACCATCGGTGTCAACGCGACTCTTTTTGCGCGGGCGGATTTACCTGATGATGTTGCTTATGCGGTGGTGAAATCACTGTTTGAGCAGTTTGATAACTTTAAAAAACTACATCCTGCCTTTCGCTTTCTTAATCCCCAGCAGATGATGCAGCCAACGACATTGCCACTGCCAATCCATCCTGGTGCGGCTAAGTATTTCCGGGAAGTGAAGTATCTGTCACAGACACCGCCTGAGTAGCCGCGGGCTTCTTCTCTGTTGTTAACGGCTTAGGTAAAACCTTATTCAGAACCACAGGCAGATCCAGCCTGAAGTGTGCGCCTTCGGCATTGGCTAAACAGTAAATATGGCCCTGCAGTAACTGGCTTACCAGATTAAAGGCGATATGCATGCCTAAACCACTACAGCCTTCGTTACGTTTTGTCGTCATAAAGGGCTCAAACACCTTACG
>NZ_JBFIIH010000198.1:0-4748 GCF_041601355.1 Neptunomonas sp. | reverse complement strand
CTTTACTGCCGGTTTCACGTAAATTGATTGAAGAGTTGCACGCTCAAGGCCTGGATATTCGCGCTTTCGCAATAGAAGGCGAGCCTTTTTGGACAACTCAGGAACTGGCTATTGCCCCTTTATTGATCGAGCGGACCACTGCTGCTTTTTCAGAGGTAAATACTCCCTTATCCAGATCTATGGTTTCATTGGCATCTAACAATGACTCTTCAGAACAGCCTTTTCTTTTTGATTGTCAGGGTGATGAGCTTTCCGGGATGTTGCATTGTGGCGATTCTGGAGCGAAAAAAGGTGTGTTAATTGTCGTCGGTGGTCCGCAGTACCGTGTAGGTAGCCATCGTCAGTTTGTTCATCTGTCTCGTGCGTTAGCTGAGCAAGGTATTCCTGTGATGCGTTTCGATTACCGCGGTATGGGGGATTCTTCCGGAGAATTACAGGGTTTTGAGCATATTCAGTCGGATATTCGATGCGCGATTGATGCATTTATCAACAAGCAGCCTGCAATGCAGCATGTTGTTATCTGGGGGCTGTGTGATGCAGCTACGGCCGCTTGTTTTTATGCAGCACATGATAAACGGGTCGCTGGCTTAGTGTTATTAAATCCCTGGGTACGCAGTGAAGAGGGCGAAGCAAAGGCATTTTTAAAGCACTATTACCTGCAGCGTCTCATATCTAAACAGTTTTGGCAGAAAGTGGTTACAGGTAAGTTTAACCTTGGTGACTCTATCGCTTCATTGGTTGATAAGGTTAAACAGGTTGCAGGTAAAGCAGGATCGCCATCAGCAATTCAGCCAGTTAGCCAGTCAGATAGTCAAACCTCAATAATAGCTAATACGTCTGCTGGTAATTCGTTTACCACAGCTAATCTGGCTGAAAAACTACAAGCATCTCTGAGAGCTTATCACGGTCCTGTGCTGCTGATTATCAGTGGAAAAGACCTGACGGCCGCAGAATTTGATGATGCGGTAAATGCATCCAGGCCATTTCATAAGTTATTAAGTCAGAAACGATTTTCACGAGTCGATTTGAAAAGTGCTGATCATACATTTTCACGGCGTGAATGGCGCGATGAGGTAACGGTATGGACAGCAAGCTGGATACAAAAACTCTGAGAGGTGTATTTTGAAAGGCGTATTAATGATCGCGTATCATTACCCACCGGTCCAGGTTAGTAGCGGCTTGCAGCGCACCTTGTCTTTTTCACGATATCTTCCAGAGTCAGGTTGGCAACCACTGATTTTAACCGCTTCTGAAAATGCCTACCCAGCAACGTGTTCTGATCAACTTCAGGATATTCCTGCAAACCTTAAGGTAAAACGGGCGTTTAGCCTGGATACCGCTCGACATCTGTCGTTTAAAGGGCGCTATTTTAACTGGTTGGCTTTGCCTGACCGTTGGATAAGTTGGTTGCCGTTTGCGGTCATTAAGGGATGGCGAATGATACGTCACGAAAAGCCTTCCGTTATTTGGTCAACCTACCCGATAGCGACGGCTCATTTGATTGGCTGGGCTCTACACCGGTTAACCGGCCTGCCCTGGATTGCTGATTTTCGTGATTCGATGGTGGATGAAGTGTTTCCTTCCGCAGGTATTCGTCGTCGAGTCTACCAATGGATAGAAAAGAAAGCCGCTGAAAACTGCGACCTGGCTGTCTTTACAACACCAGGTGCCGTTGAGCTTTACAAGCAACGTTATCCTGATCTTTCAGATGATAAATGGTGTCTTATTCCTAATGGATATAATGAACAAATCTTCAAGGAAGTAGAACAGCAGCAAAGTGCTAAGCCTGATTTAGTTGGCACTCCTTTAACTCTGATTCATAGTGGTGTCTTGTATCCGTCTGAACGTGATCCTGTACCCTTTTTTCAGGCTATTGCAGAGTTGAAAGCGGAAAGCGAGTTGTCAGCCCAACGAGTATGTATTGTGCTTAGAGCGACCGGCCACGATGAACTGTACAGCCCACTGTTGATAGATGCGCAAATTGACGATGTTGTGAAACTGGCCCCTGAAGTGCCGTACCGGGAGGCATTGTCTGAAATGTTGCAAGCAGGTGGTTTGTTGATTTTCCAGGCTTCTAATTGTAATCATCAGATTCCAGCTAAACTGTACGAGTATTTTCGTGCCAGGCGTCCTATTCTTGCGCTGACAGATAAGCAAGGCGATACTGCAAAAGCTCTGTCAGACGCTGGCATAAAGACAGTGGTGGCCTTAGACGATAAGGATGCGATTAAAACTGCACTTCTGCGTTTTATATATGCTTTAGAAGAGAACGGTGGGACGGTTTGTTCAGATGAGATAATGAATCAATACTCCAGAAAATCAGCCTCGAAAAAACTAGGAGTGTTGCTCGACCGAGTATGTTGTGACCGCAAATAAAACGTGTAATTTTTCTTTTTTTTGATATTGAATCATAATTTTAGTCTTATATCACGAAAGGAATTGATGATGAGAGATCTTGCTTATGCTCTTTAACTCTGCTGAGTTTGTTTTTGCCTTTCTTCCTATCGCCTTGTTTGTTTTTTTCCGGATAGCAGGGCGCTTTGGAAATGAAGTCGCTATATTATGGCTAGTCATAGCCTCTTTGTTTTTTTATGGCTGGTGGGATCCCAGTTATCTGCTGATTATTTTGATGTCTATGCTCTGCAACTATTTCCTTGGCAAGCATATTTACCAGCAGCAAAGTAAATTGTTACTGATAATCGGTATCTTAGGTAATCTTGCTGTGTTGGGTTACTTTAAATATGCCAATTTTTTAGTAGTAAATGTTGCTTTGTTGAGTGGCAGCGATTGGTCAATAGAGAAAATTGTATTACCGCTGGCTATTTCGTTTTTTACTTTCCAACAAATTGCTTATCTTGTTGATTCTTATAAAAAAATAACCGAAGAATACCGTTTTGTTCATTATGCATTATTCGTGACTTTTTTCCCGCAGCTTATTGCAGGGCCTATTGTCCACCATAAAGAGATGCTACCTCAGTTTCAAAGCTCTAGCGCTTTTCGCATTAGTAGCCATCACCTGGCGATAGGGATTGGTATCTTTGCTATTGGACTTTTCAAAAAAACGGTTATTGCAGACGGCATAGCCGTTTATGCTAATCCTGTTTTCAATGGGGCAGATGCGGGTAGTAGTCCAGACTTTTTAGTTGCCTGGTCTGCTGCATTGGCTTATACCTTTCAGATATATTTTGATTTTTCCGGATATTCAGACATGGCCCTCGGTTTAGCGCGTATGTTTGGTATTGTTTTACCGCTTAATTTTTATTCTCCTTATAAAGCTTGTTCAATTTCTGAGTTCTGGCGTCGCTGGCATATGACCCTTTCTCGTTTTCTCCGGGATTATATTTATATTCCTCTCGGGGGTAATCAAAAAGGCTCACGCAATCGATATCTTTTTTTAATGATCACTATGTTGCTGGGAGGTCTATGGCACGGTGCAGGCTGGAACTTTGTTATTTGGGGAGCATTACACGGTAGTTACTTAGCGATTAACCATATTTGGCGCCAATACAGTTTGCAATTCACTTATTTAAAACTTAATAAGATGGTTTCCTGGTTGCTTACTATGCTGGTGGTTGTTATTGCTTGGGTGTTCTTTCGGGCAAATACTTTTGATGGTGCCGTTAATATTTTACAAGGTATGGCAGGTATCAATGGCGTGTCCTTACCTATTGCTATCTTGGCTCGGCTAGGCGAAGTGGGGGAAATCTTGCAATCCTGGGGTGTTGTTGGTTACCACGGTGGCGCCACTCAATTGGTAAAAGCCTGGATCGGGTGTTTGTTACTCATTCCTGTTGTTATTTTTCTTCCTAATGTTCAGGATCTGTTTAGCAACCATAATCCATCCCTTTCAAATATTGATGCGAAAACGGGTGTGGCTTTTTGGCCGGGGCCCGGGGTTTTTCGTAAGCTTACCTGGCAACCTACTTTAAGATGGGCCAGCTATTTATCAATTTTATTAGTTATCGGTGTCATGACCTTAGGTCAGATCAGCGATTTCTTATATTTCCAGTTCTGAGAGGTTGCATGGTTACTTATTTAAAGCAATTTTTTGTTGCAGTGACTGTGTTATTGACATCAGTCGCTGCTATTAATTGGGGGGTAGATCCTTTCGCAATCTGGCATAACAAGTGCGTAGAAAATTTAAACTGCCATAAAACAGAGGCCGGAGATAAGATATATCTTACCAAGGCATATCAATGGCGCCATATTGAACCAGACGTTATTATTTTAGGTAATTCTCGTCCTGAGTTGGGTTTAAATCCTGAAAGTCCGTATTTTAACGGGCAGAATGTTTATAACCTCGCGATAAGAGGAGCAGGCGTTACAACCCAAGTAGAATACCTGCTTAATTTATTGGAACAGAAAAAACCTACGCGAGTGATCATGAGTGTGGATTTTCTTGATTTGATTCAATCAGCTAATGGTGTAGCGCAATGGCCGCCAAATGTTGCGCGCAGCTCTAACCTTCCAATGACATTAATGGGTGAGAAAAACACTTATTATTATTTAAATAACGCAAAATCTCATTTGAGCTCCTTATTTTCCCTAAATTCACTATTAGCCAGTTTGAAAACTATTCTTTATCAACAGAGCAAGACTAATCACACAAGGCTTGATGGATTCAATCAAGCGGATGGATTTATACCCATAGTTAATAATGAAGGTATTTTGGCTCTCTTTGAGGAGAAAGAACAAAGTTTACGTAAGTGGCTTACAGGGCAAGATTTCGTGCTTTATGATTCAACAGG
>NZ_JBFIIH010000197.1:0-4750 GCF_041601355.1 Neptunomonas sp. | reverse complement strand
GCGCCGCTTGTTTATCAAACACCCAGTAATAAAACAGTGCCCATTATCTACGATAGTGATCAGGGACCCACGGTATCGGTTCCGCTACAGGAGATGTTTGGTGAGGTGGTCTCTCCTAAAATTGCTGGAGGTAAGGTGCCCATCAGGTTTGAGTTGCTTTCGCCTGCGCGCAGGCCGATACAGACAACCAGTGATTTGGCTAATTTCTGGAGAACATCATATTTTGAGGTGGCAAAGGAGATGAGGGGGCGCTACCCAAAGCATAGGTGGCCTGAACAGCCACTTGAAGAGAAACCCGGGAAGTCATTAAAGCGTTTTTCTTAAGGGCGCACTGGAAAGGTAAAGCGGCTGTTGAATGTATTAAGGCTGGTGGCTGGGCGGCTCCAATGCTACAAGCCTGATTTTTTCTGTTGAGTTTTTACGCATTTTTTAAATCTTTGCTAAAATGATAAGTCTTACTCTAGTCGTTTTAAGGGGGTTTATGAGGCTCTGTGTTTTCGCTTTATTCGGGGCGCTGTTAACTGTTTCAGTTTATGCTCAGGCAGAGTCAATGACCCCGGCAATCTGCATGGCTATTACTGATAAAATGGATCGTGATCGCTGTATTTTACGCTATCAAAGCCTGGAAGAGCGTAAAGAACAGTCTGATGAACGACGTCAGGATTTGGGTCAAAAGGCACGTATTCGTCAAAGGCAGGAACAAATTTCCAGTCAGCGGGGATATGGTATGCCGCGTTTAGAAAAATATTCGGGTTATGCCGTGAAGGTGGTTTTTGATCCTGTCATACGCAGCCAGCGTATCAAATGTATCGGTTATAATGCGCAAGGGGAGTATGTCTATAGTCGCTCGTTTTATCTGAGGCCTCCCGCTGATCACGGGATTATGAAAACCCGGGATGCCAGCAGAATTACTAACATTGTATGTAATTAACCTGCTTTATGGATGTTGCAGACGTGTAACCGCTTCATCTATCGATTGATCAAGGTAGTATCCGTAAAACTCAGGGGTGTTGATCCCGACCATTTTGGCTGCTAAGGGGTTGCCCTTGCTATCAAGAAAGAGAAGAGTCGGTGTGAATGTTGATTGATATTTTTTGGCAAACTGCTTAGGTGTAATCTGCTGACCGTCGAAATCCAGAATCGCGGTATTTGTGTCTAGTTTAAGTTCACGAAACAGCGCTTTTTGCTGGTACCGCCCTCCACTATGCATGGGCGCCAAAAAGTCGTCATGGACTAGCTGGCAGTAACTGCAATCACTCTGGCTTATCATTACCACGAGTATTCGGCTTTCTCCGAGTAGCTCAGCATCCAGATTAAAGTTGTTGCCTACAGGCAGGCTGCCGGCATGTGCGCTGTTAAGCAGGATGCTTAAAAATAAACTGCTCAGAACAAAGGACAGTACGCGCAGTTTCATTGCTGTTTTTCCATGAAATCAACAATAAACTCGGCCACGTCATCAGCATAAAGATCCCTGAAATAATGATCCGCTCCTTCAATTGATATGTGCTCTACACGTGGGTTCGATATATTGGCCATTTTTTCCGCAAGATCAGAAACGGTGATGTCTTCAGATCCGCTAATGACCAAGCTAGGTGTGCTTGTTTTGTCTAAAAGGTAAGGGGTATCGAATCTTTGATCCGGGGAGTAGTAGTTTACAAATGATGTTGCTTTAACACGACTGTCCGTGCAGTAAATAAAATTAGTAGCATCCATCCATGTGTTGTCATCACCTTGTTGTGCCTGAGTGAGTATTTCTGCTAACGATTTGTTATAACGTTGCTTGTAGTCGTTTTGCTCTGCGGCTTCATTCCAGGTGGCCGGTGCCAGTAAAATTTGAGATTTAACCTGGTCAGGGTAAGAGTCACTAAACCATGCCGTCTGATTTCCTCCGCGGGAATGGCCCATCAGGCTAATATCTCCGGCTCCCTGGCTCTTTAACCACTGAGACCAGGTGTTCATCTCATCTATTGCGTCGCTGTGTTTATGTTGATGAGGTACCTGGCAATCATACATGCCGTGTCTGTTATCAATGCCTAAGCTCAGGTTAATAGCAAGTGTATTGATGCCCGCATCAGTGAGTAGATCTTGCAGCGTTGCAATCACTTCCATCTTGTTGTGTGCCAGCGTGCCATGGGTGATCAGTAGAACGCCATCGGCAAGTGTGCTGCCCTCAGCCAGTTTCAATTCTGCATTAAGTAGCAACTTGTTATGTGTTGTCGTGACCTCTTGCGCCGATAAAGATTGGCAGGTGAGTAGCAGAAGCAGTGATGAGATTTTCAGTACGGAGTAAGGCATCTGGACCTCTGATATGGTTATATGCTTATATCAGCCCAACAATATCAGAGGGTGCTAATTTTATCTACAGGCCTTCGTAGGCGAGCATCGTGTAGACAGGAATCCCTGTTTCTTGAATCCGAACAGAACCCTCCAGATCAGGTAGGTCAATTAAAGCGGCGCACTCAACCACTTCGGCACCAAGCTTTTTAATCAGTGTGCAGGCAGCCAGAAGAGTACCGCCAGTAGCAATCAGGTCATCAAAAACCAGAACTCTATCCCCGGCGCCGACGGCATCTATCTGCATTTCGACGGCGGAGGTGCCATATTCCAGTTGATATTCCTGGTGGACTGTTTTGCCAGGTAGTTTGCCTTTTTTGCGAACCAGTACCAATGGCTTTTGCATCTGATAAGCCATGATGGAAGCAATCAGAAAGCCGCGTGCATCTATACAGGCGATATGCGTCAGATCTGATTCCATATAGCGCTGAATAAAACCATCCGCCACCATGCGTAAAGCTTTA
The DNA here is from genome assembly GCF_041601355.1 of Neptunomonas sp. GTDB lineage: Bacteria > Pseudomonadota > Gammaproteobacteria > Pseudomonadales > Balneatricaceae > Neptunomonas. Next base: position 1,952 of record NZ_JBFIIH010000197.1, on the reverse strand, counting down.
GGGTCTTTGAAAAGGGGGGTGATGTCGCGGAACATAACCCCCGGTTCTGGCCAGTCAGGAAGTGAACGAATGACTGATTTTACGTAAAACTCGTCGTATGACATGTACTAATGGCTCCTCAAGCAGGCCGGAACGTAAACGATTGATATGGCTCAATGTTTAATTAAAGAATATACGTTTTAATTACTGCGTTGGGTTACACATAGAGATGGCTACTTCTTTGTGCAACTTTAGCGCCGGCCAGTTATCTGGGCGGCGCTTTTTTCAGCCCGTACCTTTGACCGGGCTCTTTGTACGGAATATTAGTACGAACTATTTGTACGGAATATTTATCCAAACGTCTTCTTCGCTATAGTCAGCCGGTCTATTAAGTCAGCCGGTTTATTCGTCATTATAAAGAGAGCTGCTGAACATCTGTTTCTTTAATACTTTTGCCGTCGCACTCACCGGAAACCTGATAAAGGCTTTCCAGGTCAAGCAAGTCTAGCTCTTTGCCCTCGACCTGAATCAGTTTGTTTTTCTGAAAACGGGTAAAAATTCGGCTGACCGTTTCTACAGCCAAGCCTAAGTAATTACCAATTTCGTTGCGCGACATAGATAGTCTGAACTTGTGGGCCGAGTACCCGCGTGCCTGGAAGCGCTGCGAAAGTTTAACTAAAAAAGTGGCTACGCGCTCTTCGGCATTTTTCTTTGAAAGCAGAAGCATCATTTGCTGATCATCTCTGATCTCTTTGCTCATAGTGCGCATGACTTGACGGCGCAACTCGGGTAGCTGTCCACATAAAGTGTCTAAATGCTCGAAGGGTATTTCACAGACCGTTGTGGTTTCCATGATTTTAGTGGATACCGGGTAGTGCTGTTCATCAAAACCACTTAAACCGACCACTTCGCCAGGAAAGTAAAATCCGGTAATCTGTTCTTCACCTTCATTCGTGATGGTGTAGCTTTTTACACTGCCTGCCCGGATAGCAAATACAGACTCAAAAGGCTCACCTTGATGAAAAAGGTGGTCTCCTTTCTTCAGCGGTTTGCTTTTCTCGATGATGTTATCCAGACTGTCCATCTCCGAGTTGTTCAATGACACGGGAAGGCAGAGCGAGCTAATACTGCATGTATTACAATGTGCTTGTTGCAGGCTATGTAGTTTCCCTTCTTTTTTGATATTGCTCATGGCCGGTTCCTGTGGTTATTGTACATAGTGAGGGCTACTCAGCCTTCAATTATGTCGTATTTCGCATGAACCGTGAAGTGCCTATTAGATGATGCGGGAAAAACCTTGTGTCGGTTGTTGTTTTGGAATGTATCGATCGAAAGCCATACAGATGCGCCTGATCAGTAATCGCCCTGCGGCTGTAACGATAATGCGTTGGCCATCCAGCTGGATGAGTCCATCTTTATCGAAGTGCTGCAATTCCACCTGCTCTTGAGCGAAATACTCTTTAAAATCAATATTAAATTCTTGTTCTATCGATGTCGGGTCAAGCTCAAAATGACAGATCAGCTGGGTAATTACAGCGCGGCGAATATGGTCATCTGTGCTGAGTTTTACGCCGCGACGAATGGCGCTGGCACGTGTTTCGACCGCTTCTGTATACGCTGTTATGTCATTTTCATTTTGATAATAAACATCGCCGATTTGACTGATGGCAGAGACTCCCATTGCTACCAAGTCACAATCAGAGTGAGTTGTGTAGCCTTGGAAGTTGCGATGTAAATGTCCACTTTGCTGTGCAAGGGCCAGTTCATCATCGGGTTTGGCAAAATGATCCATTCCTATATAAACATAGCCGGCGGCGAGTAGCTTATTAATCGTGGACTCATGAATAGCGAGCTTGGTTTCCGGACCAGGTAGATCGGCTGCATTGATATGCTTTTGTGAGCGGAAACGATCCGGCATATGCGCATAGTTGAAAACGGATAAGCGATCCGGGCTCATGGCAACTACCGTATCG
>NZ_JBFIIH010000196.1:0-4776 GCF_041601355.1 Neptunomonas sp. | reverse complement strand
TGATCATCCGATTCTTGGGCCAACAGATATTGTTGGCATCATGCCGGACTCGGATCTGGATCATCAGACAGAGCGCATCCGTGTTACCGCTGATGTATTGTCATTGGATGAGATGTCTAAACTCTGGGCCAGCTTTCAGTCAGCAGAATACCGTTTATCAGTGGGTTACGAAGTATCCTTAGTGCTGATTGAGAGTACGCGTACGTCAATTACGCCATTGCCGGTCTTAACCAGAGGAGAGGCAGATCATGGTGTGATAGCGCAGGCAAATCTCATTCCGCCATACCCTGCGATTACTGATATTGCGTTACTGAGCCAGCAGCCAAATGCTGTGCTGGGAGATAGCCTGACTCTTCACGGTCATTACTTGGATGGAGATAGCGTTATTGTTCGCTTTAAACATCCGCTGCTTGTAAATCCTATTGATGTACCTGTATTAACAGCGAGCTCGGATACCCGTATTCGTATTGATATTCCAAATGCGCCAGCGGATTGGCGGGTAGGCTTTTATGCCGTTGAAGCCGTTATCAGCAAAGCGAGTGGCCAGCGAGTTACGAATGGTTATCCACTTACGCTGGCACCCGCTATTACGGCGATAGCACCGCTAAATCCAGTCCCCCGCAATGGTTCAGGCGCTGTGACATTAACGATCAGTTGTCGTCCTGAAATATTGCCACAGCAGCGGGTAACACTGCTTCTGGGTGATCGCGAAGTACCATCTCAAGCACATCCGGCACAAACCGGTACACTTATTTTTATTGTTGATAACGCACCTGTTGGCTCCCGTTATATTCGTTTGCGAGTTGATGGAGTCGATAGCTTACTGATAGACCGCTCGGTTACCCCTGCGGTTTTTGATAGTGCGATGGAGGTGATCATCTCATGAATCAGCAGTCAGACTGGGTGAATGCTAATGAGGCATATTTAGAGGCCATGCTGGTATGGTTGCGGCTCTCGTTGCAGCGAATGATATCTCCGGTTGTTGAAGAGCAGCAAACCCCTGATGTGTCCTCAGCTAGTTGGTTTAAACGCATCAAAAAAACCGACAATTGGCAGGTTAAACAGCCACCTTCCTGCTCTTCACATAAACCGGATGATGCCGAGATAAAACAAGCCTGGCATGCAGTACAGGCATGTGAAAGTCATGAACCGCCTCCCGCTATGCTGTTGTTATCGAGTGCGCTGGGTTTATCAACTTTCGATACTCAGGTATTGGCGCTGTGTATTGCAATGGAGTTGGATACTTGTATAAGCGGGTTATGTGCAAAAGCGCAAGGCGATCCGAATAAGCCCTATCCGACATTTGCACTGGCGTTTGCACTTTTTGATGAGCCTGACTGGAATGTTTTAACGCCTCATGCGCCGTTACGTTATTGGCGTCTGTTGGATATTAACCAGCCAGGCACGCAGCCTTTGACTAGCGCTGCTTTGGGCACAGATGAACGGATAGTTAACTATCTGAAAGGGCTCAATTATCTGGATGACAGGTTAGCGTCTTTAATGGATGTGGTTGATCTTGAGGATAACGATGGCTTGATCGTGCAATCACAACAGCACGAAGTTGATAAGGTCATTGAAGCGTTACAAGCCAGTTATGGGAAACAAAAAACGCCCGTTGTTGAATTGCTCGGACATGATGCCGTTAGTAAGCACTTGGTTGCTTGGCGAATTTCCAAGGACTTAGGACTTAAACTTTTTGCCATTAATCTGAAATCCATACCCGAGCAAAGCGCCGATTTTGAAACCTTCGTACGTCTCTGGGAACGGGAGTCGCTGTTAATGCCGCTGGCGCTATATATCGAGGTGGATAGTCCTGTTGAAGCAGAACGCAGACTTCTTAAACGCTTTTTAGACAGGAGTAACGGCGTTGCTTTTGTCGGAATAGAGGATGTCGGTGTCGAAAATCAGGGACAAAGACTCCGTGTAGAAATCAATAAGCCAACACCACAAGAACAACGGCTGTTGTGGCGTGATCTGTTGCAAGAGCAGGATAACGGTCATTCAGAACGTTTAGCTGAACAGTTCTCCTTTTCTCAGGATGAGATTCAGCGTCTTGCTAAAAAATCACTGACTCACTGCCAAGGCAGTAAAATCGCTTTAAATGGTGAACTCTGGCAGGCCTGTCGTCTTGCTGCCCGGGCGGGTATGGAACAGCTGGCACGCCGTATTGATACCAAAGCGACGTGGGATCAACTGGTCTTACCCAACGAACAAAAAGAACTTCTGCAGAGTATTGTTGGTCAGGTGGCTTACCGCAATCATGTTTATGAAGGCTGGGGGTTTCGTGCGCAGATGAACCGCGGATTGGGCATCAATGCTCTGTTTGTCGGCGAAAGTGGTACCGGAAAAACCATGGCTGCCGAAGTGATTGCCCATGATCTTAAGCTTGATCTATATCGGGTTGATTTGTCCTCTGTGGTGAGCAAATACATTGGCGAGACAGAAAAAAATCTGCGCAAGTTATTTGATGCAGCCGAAGATAGCGGTGCCATTTTATTCTTTGATGAAGCCGATGCCCTGTTTGGGAAACGCAGCGAAGTCAAAGACAGCCATGATCGCTACGCCAATATCGAAATTAACTACCTGTTACAGCGCATGGAGACCTATCGTGGCCTCGCCATACTTGCCAGCAATATGCGCAGTGCGCTGGATAAGGCTTTTGTACGACGTTTGCGCTTTATTGTGGATTTCTCATTTCCCGGCATCGGGCAACGAGCCGAAATCTGGCAAAAGGTGTTTCCACCCCAAACGCCGGTTGAGGGCATGCTGGACTGCCAACACCTCGCTAAATTGAGCCTGACAGGCGGCAACATTCATAACGTTGCACTGAACGCCGCATTTCTGGCGGCACAGCAAGGTGTGAAGATTAGTATGCCGCTGGTGTTAAGCGCTGCACGTATCGAATATAAAAAACTGGAACGACCGGCCAAAGAATCCGATTTCTTGTGGCAACAGGCCGAAGGTGTTGTCGTATGAGTATTAATCTGCACATCGATACACTCGTGCTTGATGGATTGGACATTCAGCCGCATCAGGTTCTTGCATTAAAAGAGGCGGTTGAAGCTGTTTTAACGCATCAGTTGACGTTACAAAATCAAGCCGATACGTCTTCACAATCTCTATTTGCAACAGCCTTTGCAGCGTCCGGTATACTTGAAAACCAGCCTGTTAACGCTGGCCAAATTTCCATTAACCGCAGCCAGAGTATGGAAGATTTGGGCCAAAAAATTGGCAATGCGGTTTATTGGGGGATCAGAAAATGACGATGTTAAGTACACCTCAAGTCAAAAATATAGACCGATCCACGACTTTATCAGCAGGAAGGATTTTGCAGCGCAAGTGCGCCTGTGGGCAGCATACAAGTGCAAATGGTCCCTGTGAGGCATGCAGTAACAAGAAAGCTGAAGGGAGTCAGGTTCCTGGCGTGGTATACGATGCGTTACGCTCATCCGGGCAGCCATTAGATAGCCAGACACGTGCTGATATGGAGCAGCACCTATCGCAAACATTGATCAATGCCCCTGTCAGTTCAGTGCCAAGAGGCGCCGCGACTAGTAGCTTACGCCTCGGTGCTGCGGATAGCATTTATGAGAAAGAAGCTGATCATGTGGCTGCTGCCTTGTCATCCAGGGCTCCTCGTCATTCAGCAGCAACACAGGCGCACAAAACACCGCAAACATTATTTGATCTTTCCGCCGTTCGTATCCATACCGGCCCTAAAGCGAATGAATCAAGCTGCGCTATTAATGCCAGAGCCTATACCGTTGGCAGTGATGTGGTATTTGCAGCCAACCAGTTTTCACCCAATAGCGCAGCAGGGCGTCACTTACTCGCTCATGAGTTGACCCATGTTGTTCAGCAATCGACCAATAGTCAGGTATCGCGAATGATACAGCGGGCGGGGTGTGAAGGGCGTACGTATAAAAACTGCGCAGGTGCACCTTGTGTCGCGGTAAGTGGTCGGCGGGGTGTGTGCCAATGGGGAGGTATTACATACGGATGTCGCTGTCGAGATCAGTCTGGTGATGAACCACCTCCTGTAAGCCGAAGAGTAAGTGATGCACTACCTTACTGGCTAGCTGCATTATTAGGCGCTGCGGCTACGGCGGCTGTTATCGCCTGTTTTGCCTCGGGGGCTTGTGAATTTGGGTTGGTCGTTGCTGGTTTAGGGACAGCGGCAGCGGCGGCACTCATAGCGATCCTGAATGCTGCGGGTATCCGGGATACTGGTAGCGGTGGTGGTTCTGCGTAATTAACTTAGTGAGTGTGGAAGCAAATCATGTCTTATGAACGCACTGAGCAAACAAGTAATAAATCGCCGACTAGCATGTCATCGGCGTCTCGCGTTTTGCAACGTAAGTGCGCTTGTGGGCAGCATTCGCAAGGGGGCGAATGCGAAGTGTGCGCTAAGAAAAAACATAAGCTGCAACGTAAGTTGATGGTGGGGGCCGGTAATGATCCGTTGGAGCAAGAGGCTGATCGGGTCGCAGAGCATGTTTTATCGATACCAATGCATTCATCAGCGGTGAGCATGCCGCGTATTCAGAGATTTTCAATATCATCTGGCGAAGCCTCAGGTGTAGCGCCAGAGAGTGTCGATCGGGCGTTGCTAAGTCAGGGGCGACCTCTTGACTCAACATTACAGCAGGAGATGAGTCAGCGCTTTAGTTATGACTTCTCGGGTGTGCGGGTACATACCGGCAGCATTGCTGATCAATCAGCACGGGAGTTGGGCGCACAAGCCTATACGGTGAAACAGGATATTGTATTTGCAGC
>NZ_JBFIIH010000195.1:0-4812 GCF_041601355.1 Neptunomonas sp. | reverse complement strand
CTTCAGGACTTCTTCTCTGGTGCCAAATGCTTTGAGGATAGCCTCGACTATTCCGGTGACAATCGTAGAGAAGATCATCATGACTACGGCAAATGCCATGGCCGATTCGAGTAACTCCATTGTCTTCTGCCTTTCTTGTTGATACTGATACGGCAACATTACTTAGAACATACAAAAAAAATGCCAAAAGACTAACTAATTGATTATCAATATTTAAGATAAAAACCACGTTGGAAACTGGGGCAAAAACCACCCGGAAGATGAAAAAACCCCACTATATCTGTTATGTACTTGGAATATTTTTCATAGACATAGATGTTTGAACGCAGTTGGGTTGCTAAATCAGCATCAGGGTTATTCTTAACCCGCACAGGATATTTACCACGCCCCTTCCTGTAAGCTCCACACCGCCTTCCTGTTTCATATACCTAGAGCATTTTTAAGTCGTCAGTACTCCTGATCACCCGGTTCAAGCTCTAGCCTGGTAGGCGCTTGCTCAGAAAACCTATGCCCACCCATGATCCAATCCCGATACCCACACGTAATGATGAATGTAACCCAATTCACAGTGTGGAGAACGGCAATGAACGTAAGCGCATTAAGAAATCAGCTCAACAACGGAAAGGTCGCTGCCATAAAAATCATGTCCAACGAGGGTGATATCTACACTGCCCAAGCGGTTGTCGGCAACGAGCTGCACACTCTCAATCTGGATGAGTCCGGCAAACCCTGGGTGTTTCACAGCTATGTAGAGGCGAAACGGGCGCTGGCATCCTGCGCGGTTCCGATCGCCCTGGAAACGAGCACCGTTTACGACGAGATGGTTAACAGCCATCACTGAGGCGACCCGGAGTCTGCCGGGCTGAATGGGCGCATGACCAAGCCATGTGCCCTGCCTGACAACTATTGCGAGGACTACTGCCGTGAACAAAAACGTCTATCCCCTACTCAACCTCTACGAACTGATTTCCAAAAACGGCCATCCAACTGCCTTTGGTAAGGCCCTCGATGGCATCGAAGTCACCAGTGATCCGGATGGTTACCATCTGGAATTTCATAGCCAAGGCGTTGACATTGTCCTTGGGTTTCACAACACCTACAAAGAACGCTGGGATAGCAAGACAGACCTCGATCAGTTTTATAAAAAGGCTGACAACCTGATCAAGCAATACGCTTCAGCGACCCAGCATTGATGTATTACGCTCTATTACACCAACGCCTCATTAGCAAAGATGGTTTGAAAGTAGGTGATGTTGTCACGTTGCATATTCAGCGCGAACATAATACACGTCAAGATGACGTTGAACTGCAGACTGGCTAGAGTAGAGGAGTTGATGGGGAATTTTATACATTGTGACGACTGAGTTAGTAGCATTACTTTTCATATGCCATGTGTAGTGCAATACAAACCACCAAACACCTATAATAGCGGCTAAAATGCGAATCTCAGTCTTATCTTTCATCGTTAATTTACCTCGATCACCAGTTTTCATTGCTATTGACGAGATACACTGTCTCGCGGACTATTGGACTTAACACTGACATACTGCGCCCAAGCCCAGCCTGCCAGCATCACTCTTTGCTGGCGAAATTTAGCTAGCCGCATGCTCTTCGAATAACATTTAGATTAAACGCGCACAAAGCGGTGAGCATCGGTTTATGTCCACCGCAATCCGTTTAAGCCGCTTTAGTGCCTTAGTATTCATTGCTTCCGGAATTTCATTGATCAGGCTACATAGTCAGCAAGCTATCGTTGGGTTTGCTAATAGTTCAAGGCCTGCCATTTGTGTTATAAATACTAAAAGGTGTGGTTGATATAAAAACAAAAAGGCCCTGAGTTATGAAAAACATCCCCATGGATCTACTGCGTACCTTCACTACTATCAATGACCTTGGGGGCTTTACTCAGGCCGGTGGGTTATTGGGGCGATCCCAACCTGCGATCAGTTTGCAGATTAAGCGCTTGGAAGAGATGTTAGATGTGCAGCTTTTCAACAGGGCTGGTGGATTACAACTCACAGAAGATGGACATATATTGTACAGTTCGGCCCGCAAGATATTGGAAATAAACGATGCTGTCGTTTCCCGCCTGTCAACGCCAGACGTCAGTGGTACTGTACGCCTGGGAACGCCCAATGATTTCGAAGTATCATTTCTCCCCGTACTTTTATCCAAATTTACTCGTGCATATCCCAATGTAACCCTGGATGTTGGATCCGATGTCAGTATTAACTTACGCAATGCTTACAAGAAAGGCACATTTGATCTGGTAATGACGATGGATGAATATCCAACACATAAGTTCGCTGAAGATGACTTCATTGTTGAAGCATTATCTTGGATAACAGACCCTGGTTTTATCCAGAATAAAGACCAACCAATACCACTCGTGCTTTATCCCGAAGGTTGTATTTACCGTCAGCACATCACTGATGCCCTAAATAAAGCCAACATTCCATGGAGAGTCGTGTACTGCTCATCAAGCCTGTTAGGGATACAGTCTGCCATTAAAGCGGGTTTAGGCATCAGCGCTCTGGTAATCAATACCATTCCTGAAATGCTACAAACAGGTCAAGACCACAGTGGCCTGCCAGACCTGGGACTCGTCACTATCGGTTTTAATTATGATCAGAATAACTTGTCGCCTGCCGCTGCACTGTTACTCGATTACTTGCGCCGAGGTCTGAAACAAACGCAAAGTCATCCTGCATCATACAAATTTGGTCCGAATAATAACGACGCTTTCTTTTCTGCCAGATAAACAGAACCCTTGGATTGAGTTACTCACTTACGCATTTTCTACTAACTGCGCAGTATGCTGACGAATCACCGAAGCCGGCTGGTCGGAATTTCCATGTTTACGACTAAAGCAATAAACAAAAATAGCGACTGAGAGTATCCCGGCTAACAATATAAACAACATCTGATACTGTTCAGCCGGAGGTAATTGAGCTGAACCAGCCCACTCAAGTAACCAGCCACTTGCCCCCTGAACAACTCCCACTCCGCCCATTCCTATAGCCGTTAACATCGCCATTCCTCGACCATAATATTCAGGCGCCAGGAAGGTTCTCGAATGCGACATCAAGAGCGGATAAGTAAAACCGAACAAACCGACTGTAATGAAACACCACATAGCGAAAACTGACCCTTTATCCGGATAATAAGCCAGCAGGATCAATGGTAACAATGCCAGTACAGAGCTATAAATTACTAGCGTTTTTGTTTGCTGCCACCTGCGGTCCACCAATCCTAGCAAGAATGTCCCACACGCCATGGAGACTGACATCGCCATCAGAATAAAGCCGCGCTCAGTGGTATTTACCGCAAATACATCCGCGAGATAAGGACCACTCCATAAGCCTCGAATAGCCATCAATACCCCATAGCTAGCCAAGAACATCGGTAGTATTGGCCACAAGCTGCGAACGGTAGATATTCGCAGCATATCTCTGAGCATCCTGCCTGGTGTTTCATGAGCAGTGGCTGGCCTATCGCGTGAAAGGCCCAATAAACTCAGGCACGCAATCAACGCAGTCACCAGCATGACTAAGCGCAACGAGGAACGCCACCCTACCCATTCTGATAACATTCCCAGCGGGGTGGTACCTAATAAATCACCGAGACTACCGATAGCAATAACTAATGCCGTAACATATGCGAAGCGCTCTGGCGAAAATAAGCGTCCGATAAACACCATAGCGCCAGTAAATACCGGAGCACATCCGATTCCGATCAACACCATTCCGGCTAACGCCTGATAGTAATGCGTAGCTATACTGAAAAGACCAATGCCGAAAACTGCAAACCACATAAAAGCGGCAATAGCTAAGCGTCCACCAAATCGATCCAGTACTATACCGCTGGGGATCTGAGCCACGCCAAAGCTGAGAAAAAAACTCGATGCAAGCAAACCTAATTGAGCCTCATCCAACGACAAGTCAGCAGAAATTTCAGGGGCGATGACTGAGATCATGCCGCGATAAAACAGGCTAATCGAATAAGCAGCACAGAGTACGGCTAGTTCCCGCATTTTTATTCAACCTATATTTATGATTTAACTAAATAAGAAATATGCAACCTATATACTGAATTGAACCGCGCCTTTCCTTTCAAGAGCAATGGGTTTTGATACACAATGCAGGCTGTAAGATCCAAGCTTTAGTTACCGCTGGCTGTCGACAGAGCAAGCCAACTACCCTAACAGACTGTCGGACTTAACACTGATCGGCTGCGGATAAGGAGAGTGTAGCTGCTCCAGAAACTATCGCTTCAGTTTCAGGCGCAGCTATCTGTCATATAAGAGAATGGCTGTATTACTACAGCCACCTCTTACACGTCAGACATTTGTTAACCTTTACCTGTTAACCTTTAACAATGTTGTGCTCAGGGCCGAACGGGAACTTAGTGATGTTTTCAACACTGTCCTCGCCGACGACAAGAATATCGTGCTCACGGTATCCGCCTGCGCCCGCCCGGCCTTCCGGCAGCATCAGCATTGGCTCCATCGAAATCACCATACCTGGTTCAATGATGGTGTGAACATCTTCACGCAACTCCAACCCTGCTTCGCGGCCATAATAGTGGCTCAGGGTGCCGAAAGAGTGACCGTAACCAAAGGTGCGGTACTGCAACACATCATGCTTGAGGAAGATTTCGTTCAATTCGGCCGCGATATCACTGCAACGCGCACCCGGACGGATCAGCTCTAAACCACGACGGTGTACTTCACAGTTGATCTCCCACAACTCCAGATGACGATCAGATGCAAACTCGCTGAACAGCGTGCGCTCCAGCGCGGTGTAGTAACCG
>NZ_JBFIIH010000194.1:0-4877 GCF_041601355.1 Neptunomonas sp. | reverse complement strand
TTATCTGTTTATTCGGGATTGGTCTGGTTAGCAGTTCCGGGTCTTGCTGGGTGATACTAAAAACAAGTGGGAAAAACATTAATTTATTACGTAATTGTTTAGCCAGTAGTTTTGTTGGTATCTCAGATACTTGTAACCAGCATCCAATAGGAGCTTGTGACGGTTGAAAAGTACGCCAGCAGCCTGCTTTTACTTTGACAACAATGGACATTGCTCTTATTGAATTATCGGCATAATAAATGGCGAGTTTTTCGTGGCCTGAGCCAAAATGTCTGAGTAATGGTTGTACGAAATAGCTTTCTAACAAAGGTGTTTGGTAGCTATCACGGTTAAGTGCATCCCATTTCTCTGCATACATTTCGAATTCAGTTATCGGAAAAAGCGACCAACCTGATTTTATCATATTGATAATAAGCTCATTATTTGATTGCTTGCTTGATTAACGTAAGCATCCAATCAATTTCTGCTGTAGATAGTTCTTGATGGCAAGGGAACTGCAACACATGCTTTGAAAGTTTGATACTGTCTGGGTATTCATCAATCGTGATACGGGGATCAAGATGTTCTCCAAAACGCCAGATGGGCACTCCTTGACGTTTAAGTGTGTCGAAGGCTTGTTGTGGGTTCTTCACATAAAGTGGGAATAAGAGAGGTACACAATGATCGTCTATTGCCTCAAAAAGAGGATAAGCAGTAGATAAGTGCTTCATTGAGTCGTAAATTTTTTTATAGTTCTCCCTGCGTTTTTTTACAATACGTGAACCGTTACTTTTATTAACTATAATACCCGAGGCAGTAGATATGTTTTTATGAATCCAGCTTTCATCAAGGTCATATCCTCCTTCTGTCGCTGCAGCGACTCGTGTCAGTTCCCTGTTTGTGCTGTTTACGTTTTTAATAATTGCCCACGTAACGCTTTTAAGGGCTAAGATCTTTTTTAGTATTTTACCGAATATTCCCAAGCGTGAATAACCAACAGAGCGCTCTAAGATATTAAATAAAGATTTTAGCTGCAGTGATATGGGTTGATGTTCAAGCGTTATATTACTCAGTTTTTTATTGGAAGAAGCAAGAATCCCTCCATCAAAACAAGGGAAGAATTTCATGCTACTGGCAATTGCATAATCTCCCTGGGTGCCAACGACTGCCCCATTTTTAGCACCGAAAAATGCATGAGCACAATCTTCAATGAGCGCAATATTTTTTTTATCACACAGCTCTCTTACCTTTGTGAGATCCTGCAGGATACCAAAGTAGTGTGTGACGATCATAGCTTTGGTATGAGGGGTTATTTTTTTTTCAATATCTTCGTTGTTTATGCATGTATCTATATTTATTTGATAAAAAACCGTGGAAGCTGCGCACCATGTGACGGGTGGTATCATCGACAGGCTATGGTAGGCAGGCAAAAGTACTTCATCGCCTGAGACAACCCCCGCATCCTTTAATGCTAATACGATACCAGCTCGGCCACTGGTGATATGCATTGTCTCATTGCATGACAGTATCGAGTCGATATCTTTGTAGTTAGAGGACAGTCTAAGAGACTGTCCTGATAGTACCGGCGCTAAAGGGATCTTTGGGTCCGGATATTGCTCATAGTTTTTCGTATGTGCTCGCATAACGGACCTTTCACGACTTATTAAATGCTTGTGCTGAATATCAGTATTGTTAAGTGAAAAACATCACCTAGACATCATCAACTTTCCTTTCTAACCACAGCTCCAGCACGGTTAATATCCAGATCAGTTCACCGTAATAGACGGCATGGCCTTCGCGGTGTAATTTTATCAGCTTATCTAAAAACTCTGCCCTGAAATAGGGGCGACTTTTTAATTTTACCAAGCTGTCGTAAGCCAGGTCTTGGAGGGGTTTATGCGTCTGCATCCAGACGCCAAACGGTAAACCGAACCCTTGCTTTTTCTTGGTAATAGTTTCCGGCGGTAGCCACCCGGTTAATGCTTTTTTGTAATAATAGCGGAGTTGTTGCCCTTTGAGTTTCCATTCGTCAGGAATTTCGCCCGCAAGTGCTAACAGTGAGTCATCCAGCATTGGATAAGCGACTTCGACACCTGCCAGTGCGCACATATGGCTGACTTTTCGCAAGTCGTTATCTGCAAGTGTGAATTGCCAGTCGAGATAAAGCATCCGACTTAATGTCGATGCATTTTCTGGTGCCTGATAAACAGATTCAAGCAGTTCTAACGGGTAATCTGTGGATATCTGATTAATAAAGGCATCATTAAATATCTCGTTAGGCGCATGTTGATTAAGAAAGTTATAGTTTTGCATACGCCCGGGCAGAGTTGTATTTGCCTGGTTAATATAACTGCGTGCTTTATTTACCAAGGGGATTTGGCCTGGAATCATGCGTAGTAGTGGCTCAAAAAGCGCTGTTCGCAGGGGTTTTGGTATGCAACTGTATCGCTCAAACACTTTTTGCTTTGCGTAGCGTTCATTGCCTGCAAATAGCTCGTCACCTCCATCTCCTGCGAGCAGACATTGTACGCCATCTTTAGCCGCTTCTTTTGCACAGAAATAAGCAGGTAATGCTGAAGAGTTGCCAAAGGGTTCATCATAACTGGTGGCTATGCCTGGCAGGGCGGCGACAACATCTTCAGGTGTTACATAGTACTCATGTAGCTTTACCCCAAAGTGTTTTGCGGTGATGCGGGCGAAGGCCATTTCATCGTAGCCTTTCGCCGAAAAACCGATAGAATACGCATCTGCTTCGCCATCGCTGAGTTCGCTCAACATGCCGGTGACCGTTGAACTGTCCAGGCCTCCGCTTAAGAATGCTGCTGTTTTAACGTCTTGACTATTAGCTTTTCTTACTGAGTTTTTTAGGGTGTAGCGTAGCTCTGCGCACATATCATCAAAGCTACGTTGCTGTGTCTGTTTAAAGCTGGGAGTCCAATAACGATGAATACTGCTCGAACCATCCTTCAGGTGCAGCGAGTGAGCCGCTTGCATCTTTTTGATATTCTCAAATGTTGATACCGGGCTGGGTACCATGTGAAAATACACATAGTTATACAAAGCTTGAGGGTTGATTTTTTCATCAATAGCATCGTGAGCCAGCAGTGCACTCGCTGATGTGCCAAAAATTATCCCCTGTTGTGGATGCTCAGCGTAATATAAGGGTATGCTGGCTAATCGGTCGACGCCGGCAGTAAGCATATTCAGGCTATTATCAACGATGACAAAAGCAAATGATCCATGAATAAAGCTGCAACATGCCTTGCCGTGTTCTTTGTATGCGTGAAGCAATGCTTCCGCATGTCCCTTCTCGTTTGCAAGATTGGCTAATGTAGTGTCGTACCACTCGGGTTTACCAATGATTGTGATAAGTAAGTTGTCACGCGCTAGCAGATCGCTGTTGGATCCCAAAAAACTGTTGTTAGTCTGCTCTGAAACAAAGTCATCTCGTGTGTTTAATGCCGACTGCATATTTTGACTAATACGCGTTGCATCATCAGGTTGTTGAAGACTATCAACGTTATACAACCAGCCATAAAAAGCAGGCGTAAGAAGTGAGGTTTGCATTAATGCTGTTTCAGGTGCTTCTGAGAAGGCCGTCCTTGTCATAATATTTTCCGCTTGCTACATCGCATCAGTTAAAACACTCATTAGAGAGTAGGGTTGATAACATATTAAGTCTATCTAATAAGTGTATCGTCGTTTTTTTTGATTGTCGTTATTCTTGTGTCTATATAATAGCGTTTTATTGCGAAGTATTTTGTGTGTTTCCTGGTAAATGCTAACATGGCGCACTATTTGTATTTAAGCTCAATGTGAAATCTTTAGGGGGTTTGTGTGGTTACGCTGAATGACGTGAAAGAAATTGTTGGTGAAGTGCTGCAGTTAGGTGATCGTATCGATGATTTTGATGAATCAACACCATTATTAGGCAGCGTGCCTGAGTTTGATTCGATGGCGGTTGTTATGGTGTTGACTGCTCTTGAAGAAAACTACGATATATCTGTTGATGATGATGAAATCAGTGCTGAAGTATTTGAAACGATGGGAGCGCTTCTTCAGTTTGTTAATGCAAAAGTAAACGCATAGTTTACGTTACCATTTTATGATACCCCAGTTTGTAGCAGGCCCCGCCGGCCAGCTTTTTATTTCGCTCTATCCGGCAAAAAATGTATGCTTTTCGGATGAGTGGATAATTCATGTTCCTGCGTTTGCAGAGGAGATGAACAAATCTCGTAAAATTGTGCGCGATCAAGCTGTCGTACTCGCTGATATAGGCGCTACAGTCATCGTTCCTGATCTATTCGGAACGGGTGATAGTGAGGGTGATTTTGGCCAGGCAAATTGGGATGTGTGGAAACAGGATGTGCGTTTTTTAATCCAATGGGCTGTTGATCAGGGTGCGCAGCGTATCACGCTGTGGGGGTTGCGTGCCGGTGCTTTATTAGCGCTCGATCTTTATCAGGACTCCGCATTATCTATCCATCGATTATTGTTATGGCAACCTGTACATAGCGGCGAACAATTAATGACGCAATTCCTGCGTTTGCGCATGGCTGCAGGTCTGAAGTCCGGCGAGCCGCAGGCTGTCGCTCAATTGCGTGAGCGTCTTTATGGTGGCGAAACTATAGAGGTAGCTGGATATGATGTTGCACCTGCATTAATAAAGCAGCTCGATAAAACAAACCTCAACCAGTTTACATTACCTTCCGACGCTAATATTAATTGGTTTGAAGTTGTTAACCACCCAGATAAGCCTTTACTGCCGGTTTCACGTAAATTGATTGAAGAGTTGCACGCTCAAGGCCTGGATATTCGCGCTTTCGCAATAGAAGGCGAGCCTTTTTGGACAACTCAGGAACTGGCTATTGCCCCTTTATTGATCGAGCGGACCACTG
>NZ_JBFIIH010000193.1:0-4970 GCF_041601355.1 Neptunomonas sp. | reverse complement strand
CTGGCGCAATCCGGTGTACATATACTCGGCAATATTCAACAGATCGCTGACCCGGTAATACTTGAAGATGAGCATGGCGAGGTGGCTTTTTTTGGGCTGCCCTATGCTGATCCCGCTACTGTGCGTCATGCCTTGCAAGTGGAGGCCAGCAGCCATGATGAGGCGATGGCACAACTGATTGCCGTGATAAAACCGAAGCTTCGCGCCAATTTTAATAACAACCTTAATAAAAGCAACCGTTCTGTTTTACTCAGTCATTGCTTTATTGACGGTGGGCAGTCCAGTGAGTCAGAGCGGCCTTTATCGATTGGTGGGGCTGATCGGGTATCGTATCAGCACTTCGCTGATTTTAGTTATGTTGCACTTGGGCACCTGCATGGCCGCCAATATAAAGGCTCCGGAAATATTCGTTATTCTGGTTCGATCCTTAAATACTCCTTCTCGGAAGAGAAGCAGATTAAATCCGTTACGCTGGTAGAAATGGGGCCTTCTGGCGTGCAACAGATCGATCAGATTCCGTTACAGCCGTTAAGAGATATGCGCACGATCACTGGCGCTTTAGCTGATATTATCGAAGACGCTTTCAACGACCCTAAGCGTGATGATTACCTGCAGATTCGCTTAACCGATAAACATGCCATTCTGGATGTGATGGGGAAGCTGCGGCAGGTCTATCCCAATGTGCTACATATTGAACGCCCCGGTTTAATGGCTGCCAGCCCACAACAAAATGCCCGCAGGGATCAGCTTAAAAAAGGCGAGTTTTCGATGTTCAGTGACTTTTTTGAGCAGATCAATGGCGAACCACTCTCTGCAGAACAGCAAAGCTACGTGTTACAAACACTGGCTGACCTGCATGAAAAAGATCTTCATAACAAGGCCCTGTAGCCCATGCATCCGTTGAGTTTACATATGAGCGCCTTTGGGCCTTTCGCTGCGCAAGAGTTGATTGATTTTTCCCGCTTAGGCGACAAGCCACTGTTCCTGATTAACGGCCCAACAGGTTCTGGAAAGACGACTATTCTGGATGCTATCTGTTTCGCTCTGTACGGAAAAACGACCGGTGATGAGCGCGAAGGTACACAGATGCGCTCCGATCTGGCGATGCCTGATCAATTAACAGAAGTGACTTTCACCTTCGAGCTGGCTGACAAGAGTTACCGAATTCGCCGTATCCCCGAGCAGCCACGGCCTAAAGCCAGAGGTGAGGGCTTTACGCAACAATCCGCTGAAGCGCAGTTATGGCTATTGGATGCATCTGGCGAGCCGGAAAAAGTCATCGTCAGCAGTAAAGTGACCGAAGCCACCCGCGAAATTGAACAGCTGTTAGGTATGAATGCGGACCAGTTCCGGCAGGTCATGGTGTTGCCACAAGGTAAGTTCCGGCAACTGTTGACGGCAGACTCAAAAGACAGAGAGCATATCTTCAGCCAGCTGTTCCAAACACAGATCTACAAACAACTTGAAGACGAGCTTAAAAACCGTTCTGCAGAAGTACGCCGGGAAGTGGACGCACTGAATAAGCAAAAAAACGCGTTGCTACAAAATGTCGGGTTAGAATCCAGTGAAGCGCTGGCCGAAAAGCGCTTACAGGTTTTCGGGGAAGCTGAGCGACACAAACAAATACTCACACAAAAACAGAACGAGACATTAAAGGCGTCCAGCGAAAAAGATCGGGCTGTTGAGCTGTTAACGCGCTTTAAGCAGTTAGATCACCTGATAGCCGAACAGCAAAAACTGACAGCCGGACAGCTTGAGATTGAGCAGTTATCGATGCAGTTGCAGCGTGGTGACAAAGCCCGGGAAATTTTGCCCGAGTTTGAGCGCTTCCAGTATTCATCAGCAGAGCTGTTAAAGCACACTGAGCGGCTTAAGGCTGAAACCTTATTGTTAAGCACACTTGTAGAGGGTTTTCAGGCCGCATCGGTTGAGTATGCTGCGCTGCCTGAGTGGCAGTTACAGCTGAATCAACATAAAGAGCAGCGACAAACCTTGCTGGGTTTTCAAACAAGGGTTGAGAAACTACAGCAATCAGGGAAAAACGTATCAACTGCAGCACACGCAGTATCGGCAGCACAAGCACAGCAGCAGGTAGCAAAACAGAAGGTCGAGCAGAACACGCATAAAATTGAACAGGCTGACCAGATGTTAAGCCAGCTACGCATCGCTGTTCAACAAACCGGCGTACTTCAGCTGGAGCATCATAAGTGTGCCCAACAGTTAGAAATAAAGCAAAAAGTTGAGCAGCTGCAAAAGCTTCTCGATGGCGCACAAACAGCATTACTGACTTCCCGGCAAAGAGGCAAACACTTAAAGGCACTGGCAGACGAGCAGCAAAAATCAGCCACGCTCATTGAGCGAGATTGGCATCTGTCACAGGCGGCGATTTTAGCGTTGACTCTGCAGGATGATACACCTTGCCCTGTGTGTGGCAGCGCGGAACATCCCGCTCCAGCGCACTCTGAAATTGCCCCACCAACGCAGGCGATGGTTGAACAAGCCAGGAGCAAAGCGCAGCAGGCAAATGATACGCTGATGGCCGAGCGTGAAAATTATCGCTCAATAAACAATGAGCTAACCCGCTTATCGAACGAGATCATCGAATCTAACGGACGTCTGGGTGACGCGCAAAGGATAACGTTGCCAGCACTGCGATCTGAATATGAGTCACTCAAGAAGCAACTCGAAGCGCTGCAGCGCCAGCAGACAGAACTCAACAAAACTGAGGAGGTACTGGCCGGGCTGAAAGCAGCGCAATTACCGTTATCAAATGCAATGGATGTTGCACAACAAGCATTCGATGCGGCCACAACACAGCATGCAGAAGAGCGTAAAGCCTATCAGATTGCAGAGCAGGAAGTGCCCGAAGCCTATCGTTCACCTAGCCAGCTTGAGGCCGTCATTGCACAGCAGCAAAATGCTATCAGCCATTGTGAGCAACAAATAGAGCGCTTACAGCAACGCTATAATCTGGCAAAAGAGCAGCGTGACTCCGCGGCAGCAGCCCTGGCTATCCTCAAAGAAAACCAGCAGCAAAGTCAGCAGTCGCAGGATACTGCCAACCAGCAATGGCAGGCGGCGTTGCTGAAAAGTGTATTTGATACTGTAGAGGATTTTCAGCGATCGGTTATCCCTCGTGCCAACCGCGATAAGATGCAGCAGCGCGTTGATGAGTATAAGCAAGCCGTGCAGCAAAATCTTGGTGCTTTGCAAAGCCTGCAAAACGTCTTAGAAAACGTGTCTCGTCCTGATGTGCAGCCTTATCTTGATAGAATAACGGCAGCGGAGCAGGCGCAACAGCTCGCCGATCAACAGTGGCGCGCACTGCATGACCAATTTACCCTGCTGGAAAATGCTGAGCAGCGCATCAATAGGCTACAAAAAGAAAGCACAGCACTCGAAGCTCGTTATGCCGTTGTCGGTACGCTAAGTGATGTAGCCAATGGTCAGACAGGCAATAAAGTCAGCCTGCAGCGGTTTGTGCTGAGCGTGTTGTTGGATGATGTATTAATAGAAGCCAGTCACCGTCTTGCCTTAATGAGCAAAGGGCGCTATCGGCTATTGCGTAAAGAAGACCGTTCGAAAGGTAATCGTGCTTCAGGCCTGGATCTTGAGGTGGAAGATGGCTATACCGGTCGCGTGCGGGGCGTGGCGACACTGTCGGGCGGCGAAAGCTTTATGGCGGCATTATCGTTAGCGCTGGGGTTGTCTGATGTGGTGCAAGCGTACGCTGGCGGTATCCGTTTGGACACGCTGTTTATTGATGAAGGATTTGGGAGTCTCGATCCGGAGTCGCTTGATCTGGCGATAAGAACATTAACCGACTTGCAACAAAGTGGTCGAATGGTGGGTATTATCTCCCATGTCGCCGAGCTCAAAGAGCAGATAGCGGCGCGCATCGACATTGCGGCCTCAGAGCTGGGCAGCAAAATAGTCTGGCAGTAGGAGTCACCTTAACAGTAACTAAACGCAACTCATGACCCAGGCAGTATCCAGCATTCGGTTTGAGAAGCCCCACTCGTTATCGTACCAGGCGAATACTTTAACCAGACCATCGCTGACGCGTGTCTGTGTGCTATCAAAAATAGCGGAGGCGGGGTTATGGTTAAAGTCGATGGATACCAGCGGTAACTCATTATAAGCAAGAATACCCAGCAGTCGCTCCTGGCTGGCATCCTTCATCAGTTGGTTGATCTCTTCAACACGGGTGTTGCGGGCGGGGGTAAAGCTCAGATCCACCAGCGAGACATTAGCTGTCGGCACGCGAACAGCCAAACCGGTTAAGCGTCCTTTCATTTCTGGCAAGACCAGCCCGACCGCTTCGGCCGCACCGGTACGGGTAGGGATAATCGAAAGTGCAGCCGCGCGTGCACGATAGATATCATTTTTGTAAACGTCTGATAATTGCTGATCATTGGTATAGGAATGGATAGTTGTCATCATCCCCTGGGTAATACCAATATGCTGATGTAAAACCTGAACCAACGGAGATAAGCAGTTGGTCGTGCAGGACGCGTTAGACACAATCAAATGGTCCGCACTTAATAGCTGGTGATTCACGCCATACACAATGGTGGCATCTGCATTTTTACCGGGTGCCGATATCAGCACTTTTTTAGCCCCTTGTTGTAGATGAATAGCCGCACTGTCGCGGGATGTAAAACGCCCGGTGCATTCAAAAACAATATCGATATCCAGGTCAGCCCACGGAAGCTTGGCAGGGTCGCTCTCTTTGAGAACAATAATGTCATCTCCATCGATCTGCATACTTGTTTCGTTAGCAGTGACCGGATGGCGGAAGTGTCCATGCACGGAGTCATATTCGGTCAGCAGCGCATTGGCTTTGGCATCACCCAGATCATTTACCGCCACGATAGACAGATGCTCGCGGTGCTGGCCTTCATACAGAGCGCGCATGATATTTCTGCCAATACGTCCGTAACCGTTAATCGCAATTCTAATAGCCATAT
>NZ_JBFIIH010000192.1:0-5027 GCF_041601355.1 Neptunomonas sp. | reverse complement strand
GAAGTTGTCTTTTTGCCAGTCGGTGTAAACGACGTTATCGCCCAACTGGTTACGACGGTACGGCTGACCCCCATCGATATTCGCAGTCACTGTCGTATAAGAATCAGCAGTCACGACCAAACCATAGTCACGACCAAAGCGACAATAGACGAAATCACTGTAGTAGTTGATGTTATGGTAAGAAGTAAACAACACGGCCTGCATGTCATTTTCGGCCATATAGCGACGTAACTTTTCCAAACGGGCGTTAAGTTCTGCTTTGGAAAAAGTTGGTTGCACCTTGTCGCCATTGGGAATCGACAACGTCTGTGGCATCTGCATCTTCATGTGTAAAACCCTCTTATTATTTTCTGAATTGATTGCGAATAATCTTACGTT
The DNA here is from genome assembly GCF_041601355.1 of Neptunomonas sp. Lineage (GTDB taxonomy): Bacteria > Pseudomonadota > Gammaproteobacteria > Pseudomonadales > Balneatricaceae > Neptunomonas. The sequence continues at coordinate 4,649 of NZ_JBFIIH010000192.1, read as the reverse complement.
CGGTTGTGGGTCTGGACGCCACAAAAGCAAGCTTGCTTAGATTCAGACTACCCCCAACCAAGACATAATAGAAATCAATAGTTGTAATGGGGACATTTACAAAATAAATATAACAAACCAAGTTTCCACCTCCGTTACTGCATGTGCACTCCCTGTGGGCCGCAGCTTCAGTGACAGACGTCATGTGACATACACAATGATCCGCTTCGCTTAATTCATTTTTGTCGGTTCAGGATGGCTATACCCAGCGCAAGCAGTGTTTCGCAGCGTCGCTGCTGCTAACGGCCAGGTACTCTTCATTCACGTCATCGGAGGGATGACCGGCTACTTGGAAAAAGGTAAAAGATGAAGGGTGAAAAAGCAGCGCTTAAAGCGTGTAAGGATATCTGAGGAACCAGCGAACTAATACGGGTCTAGCCGTAAGCGGCTCACTCAAAAGATCATACGACTTCTGAGTAAGCACCGCCCATTAGATGCAATAATGTCACACCTGATCAATCTATAAAATCAGCACTCAACCGCATTGACTGCCAACCCACCTCTGGATGTTTCCTTATACTTATCATGCATATCCATGCCGGTATCGAGCATCGTCTTAATCACTTTATCAAGTGAGATAAAGTGATCTCCGGTGCCATGCAGTGACATCTGAGTTGCGTTGATCGCTTTCATTGCAGCAATTGCATTACGCTCAATACAAGGTACCTGCACTAACCCACCTACAGGATCGCACGTCAGCCCCAAATTATGTTCAAGCCCGATCTCTGCAGCATTTTCGATCTGCTCAGGAGTACCTCCTAATACTTCACATAAACCGGCAGCAGCCATTGCACAGGCAGAACCTACCTCGCCCTGACAACCCACTTCTGCACCAGAAATAGATGCATTAAGCTTACACAAAGCACCGATTGCAGCAGCGGCTAACATAAATCTGACAATCCCATCATCACGCGCCTGATCGTATTCATGTTGCATAAATTCTACGTAATACATCAATACCGCAGGGATAATACCCGCAGCCCCATTAGTCGGTGCTGTCACCATACGACCGCCGGCGGCATTCTCTTCGTTAACAGCCAGTGCATAGAGGTTAACCCAATCCATTGCGCCCAAAGTAGATGTGATCAGATTAGGATTAACCGTTTCTTTCATAGACACATGCAGTGCAGCTGCGCGGCGTTTTACATTCAGTCCTCCAGGCAATACGCCCGCTTTACTAAGTCCGCTGGCGATACAATTTTTCATCGCTTGCCAGATTTCCAGCAAACCATGACGTACGTCCTCTTCCGAGCGCCATATTTTCTCGTTTTCCATCATCAACTGGCTGATAGTAAAGTTGTTGTTTTTGCACATTTCCAGCAGCTCAGTCGCCGTATTGAAATGGTAAGGCAACTTAACCTGAGGAACCAAATAGGCATCCTCAGTCGCTTCACTCTCATCGATAATGAAACCGCCGCCAATCGAATAATACGTATTAGCGTACAGCGCTTCAGCTTTATCATTGTATGCCGTCAGACGCATCGCATTAGGATGATACTGAAGACTCTCTTGCAGTAAGTTCATATCCCGGGACCAGATAAACTCAATAGGATTCTGGCCTAATAATTTCAGGGTTTTGCTCTCTTTCACTGCGGCAACTTCAGGCAATATAATCTCTGGATCAACACTATGTGGGCGCTCCCCCATCAGCCCGATAATTATCGAATTATCAGTACCATGACCGATACCAGTCGCACTCAGAGATCCGTATAAATCAATCTTAATTCGCTTTACATCTTGCAGCATCTTCTGCTGTTCTAAATAACTCGCAAACTCAGCTGCCGCTATCATAGGACCCACGGTATGGGAGCTGGATGGGCCTACACCTATTTTAAAAAGATCAAACACACTGATTGACATACTATCTCCACTGCGCACCTATCGCGCTGTTTGTTCTTATTGTATTCACGGGGAAAGACGAGCTTCTGACAAAGGGCTAGGGTTCTGGAAATTAGCGCTGCCACACCCTACTAGCCTTGCTTAATTACTAAAAACGACAGTCCGGCTACCATTGATAAACACCCGCTTTTCAATATGATGACGAACCGCATTAAACAGGGTGACACGTTCAATATCCTGCCCTTTGGATATTAAATCTTCAGGATATTGGGCATGCCCCACCGACTGAATTCCCTGAGCAATAATAGGCCCTTCATCCAGGTCGTTATTTACATAATGCGCCGTGGCACCCACCATTTTCACGCCTTTTTCCCACGCTTGGTGATAAGGACGTGCACCTTTAAACCCCGGTAACAAAGAGTGATGAATATTAATGGCCCAACCATCTAATTGATTGCACATCTCAGCTGAGAGCACTTGCATGTAGCGGGCAAGCACCAGCAACTCAGTATCGTATTCTTTGAGCAGCTTCATGACTTCAGCTTCTTGCTGAGGCTTAGTTTCTTTAGTGATCGGCAAATGGTAATAAGGAATACCGTGCCATTGCGCCAGGTGTTCAAGATCCGGGTGGTTAGAGATAATCACCGGAATATCAATATTTAACTGGCCTGTACGGTGCCGATAAAGCAGGTCATTTAAGCAATGGTCATATTTAGACACCAAAATCGCTACCCGCGGGCGGTGCTCAGGTTTAGTCAATTGCCATTGCATATCAAACTCGGCCGCTTTAGGCGAAAACCCTGCCGTAAACTGTGCTTCATTAAAGCTGGCAGAGTTAGGCTGGAATTCAATTCTAATGAAAAACCGGTTGGACTCACGATCATCAAAAGAATGGATTTCATCTATATAGTTTCCAGACTGAGCCATAAAGCGTGTCACTACATCTACAGTACCTATGACACTCGTGCAGTTAGCTGTAAAAATCCAGGGCTTGTTTTTTTTATTCATATAAACCTCATACCCGCTGTGTCCTAGAAAAAAATACTGCCTCACGACGCTTAACGCGGCATGAGGCCAGCATAATCAGAGATCAGGCTTTTACGACCAGACCAAATTCACGGCTGACTTCCTGAAGCCACAGCCAGATGTAATCTGAGAAGCTGCGTCGAATCACCAGCTCAAAACGCTGCTCTCCCGTGCGGCGAATGATGGCTGAGCTCTTAGCAAATACCGTGGACACGACTTTACCCACCGGAAACACCGTCGGGTGCAGATCAATCGGTGTGCATCGTTTCAACAGCTCAACCACATCAGCACCGGACAACTCCAACACCGTCGAACCCCCACTGCTGTTAACCAGTGAATAGTGACCGCCCATCTCATCGCGAAATTTGGATTCCACATCAAATGCTTCAAGACCCGGTACCAGGATTAACCATTCATCGGGTGACATCCAGCGTACTGAATAACTCCCTTTCTCGACGGAGGTCAGTGGCTGCAGTGGCAACGCCACCCCCAGCACGCGTTCTGCCGCGGCTAGCTGATCCGTATTTTCCGGATTAAGACGCAGCGTCAGGTGCCCCAGCAGCTTATGTTCACGCAGCTGAATCCCCCCGGCGGCGGCGCCTAACACAGTACCGGCCCTGGCCAATGATGCCAGGTCCGCATGGTGCAACGGAGATTGCCCCTGTACTTCAGGGCCAGGTACCTGGTCCATGACGGCCGCTTTTGTCGCTGCCATTTCTGCTGCTGTCATCACATTCATATCAGACATTTTGACGCTCCCCTTTCGGATCCAGAAAGATCGGGCTACAGATTTCTGCTTCAATCACAGTACCGTCCGCTAGCGGGTAATACACCGTCTCACCCATCTTAGTTAAACCGCCTTTGATGAAGCCCATCGCGATAGAGTGACCTAAATGGGCACTCCAATAGCTGGACGTAACATGACCGACCATCGGCATAGGAATCGGTGCTCTAGGATCCAGCACGGCTTGTGCGCCTTCAGGGATCACCACTTTAGGATCCTTGGTCCTGAGGCCCACTAACTGCTTACGATTCTCACGCACACAGTCCTGGCGGTTCATTCCGCGTTTGCCCACATAACTGAACGGCTTTTGATTCGATACACACCAGCCCATCCCCAAATCAAACGGGTGAACCGAACCATCGGTATCCTGACCGGCAATGATGAAGCCTTTTTCAGCACGTAGAATATGCATAGTTTCCGTGCCGTACGGTGTCAGATTGTACTGCGCACCCGCTTCGAACAACTTCTGCCATACATGCATACCGTAGTTAGCCTGTACGTTGATTTCAAACGTTAGCTCACCGGTGAAGGAGATACGAAAGACGCGTGCAGGCACCCCGGCTACGTTGATCTGTTTCCAGTCCATGAAGGAGAAGTTTTCATTCGTCACATCCGCGTCGGTCAGTTCTGACAGCAGCTTACGGCTGTTAGGGCCGGAAATAGTCAGGGTCGACCAGTGATCGGTCACGGTATTGAAATACACTTCCAACTCAGGCCATTCGGTCTGGTGATACAACTCAAGCCATTCCAGCACGCGTGCGGCACCGCCTGTGGTGGTGGTCATCAAGAAGTGGTTTTCACCTAAACAAGCCGACACCCCATCATCGAACACCATGCCGTCTTCACCGCACATCAAGCCGTAACGACACTTACCTACCGCTAACTTAGCCCAGGCATTACTGTAGATGCGACCGAGGAATTCACGTGCATCTTTGCCTTGAATATCGATCTTACCCAGCGT
>NZ_JBFIIH010000191.1:0-5053 GCF_041601355.1 Neptunomonas sp. | reverse complement strand
GGTCTTATTTTCAATCTACTTTCTTTCAGAATTGCTCCAGTTTCTTATATGGCGTATTGGTTCAAAATGTTTCACAGAGGTTTTGGTTTAATCATATAAACAACGAGGGTGAGTTTTGATGGAATACATAGTAGGTCAAATAACGATCGGCTTGACTAAACAGTTAGCGGTTGAAATAAGGAGTGGGCAAAAACGAGTTAAGTAATTTCCAACATTGAAATGACATAGACTTCTACACAAAACTAATATGTTCTAGCTCTATCTCGCTTTGAGAAATTCCGGGGACAGTTTACTTAATTCAGCCTATTTTTAGGCCTTGGTTTTCTTTCGCGTAAAATACGTTTGTCTGTCACTCAAGCTTGTTCAACAAACCTCAGGGGTCAGCGGATTCCGGGGACAGTTTACTTAACCCAGCCTACTTTAAGGAATTAAGTAAACTGGGATTCCGGGGACAGTTTACTTAACCCAGCCTACTTTAAGGAATTAAGTAAACTGTCCCCAGAATCTACGTTGATGCAACGGACAATACCTGCTGCGCTAATCCCCTGCGAAATATCGCTGTTCATATATGAGTGTTGCACTTATTATCTGAAATCGAGCTTTGGCTGGCTTAGCAGAGAAAGCTCATATGTGTTAAAAGTTTTCGTACTATTGAATAATCTCAGCTTTTAAATCTAATAAAAAGATTTCCGGTAACTGAAGTAATACTTTATCGGTGTGCTTATGAATCATATTTTTCATTTCCTCGTCAGAATATAAATAGAGATTTACTTCATATAATGTATGGTTTTTAATTGCAGGCAATTCTGGCGACAGCACCAGCATTCTGTCGCTAAGTACTAATTTTCCTAAATCCTTAACCAAGGGTTCACTAGCATCACTAGGATTTTCAAATTCAGCATAAGCATATACAGGATCACTCAAGCTTACAGACTTATAAGTCATCGCATATTGCACTATGCCTGAATTTATAAAGAAACCACTACCCAATGTATGTATGGGGCCTGCGGTGTTTGGATTGGGTAGCTTTGGCGTCGTACAAGCGATTAATGTAAATGCGAAAAATGCTACTGCTAATTTTTTAAGCATATGTATATCCTTTATTTTTGAATAACCTTCCGTATGATTTTCAAGCTTTGCCTTCCGACTATAAATTGTTATTTAACACTTCTTTTAAAACCGAAAACATAAAAATGAGTAATGAAATGATAATTTCAGGCAATTATTTTTCGATCATCCTCAATGTTAAATACTTCGGATTTGAGCAAGATCTTCAAAGGATTAATAAAGTCTCTACCACGGCATCATAGTGACATAATGCCCATGAACGCTTTTGTCACCCACCTATCTAAACGTTTGACGGACTACCTCAGGGGGTGAACCGGATAAACCAAGGCCAAAAGCACTTCAATTATCCTAATAAAAAAATGAACAAAATCCATCCAAATACACGCTATGTTCTAGTGTCGTCTTGCTGACGACCTAGTCCTAAGCTCTGGCATAAATATTCGGCTATCGCCTCACCTTACGGTCGTTGTCACTGTGTTCCATCGCTGTCCCGGCTATGCCTCGGCTGAGTTGTCCATTCCAAAAAACAAAATAGCAAGCTCATGGTAAGGGCGGGCATTTTTATTTCGATAGCGTGAATGAAAGATGTGATTTAGTCGATTAAATTATGGGAATCCTAATTACCCTCACTGAGAATGCGTTTTGAGGTGAATTAACTTCTATGGATTCGAAAGTCCTGTTCAAAAATTGTATGTTTCGGCAATTAATACTCGTAACCCATAGGAGCATGTTCTCTTTCTTAAAAACGAAGTACCTTTATTAAATCAGAACAGAGTTACTATTAAGGAGTCATCAAATGGACTGGCTACTTATTCAAGTACTTTTTTTACAGGTTTTAGTGCCTCTATTGCTACTGATATGGTTAGCCAGAATACGAGAAAAAGCCCGTTTCAACTGGCTGTTAAAAACAATCATGGTATTGAGTTATCTTACCTCGATTGCAGTGGCAGGGATTTGGCCATTCATGCCGTGGCCCTATGTGTATCTGAGTATAGCGATACTGTTGGCTATGCGTGGTGGATGGCGTATCAAGGACACACCCTGGCTGGATGTTGCAGAGCTACGCTCTCAAATAGGGCTTGTCGGCTTGCTCGTGACCTCATTAGCAAGCGTAGCTATGAGCGTTTATCTGTTTAGCGGATGGATTCCACCGGCTGGATCGAGCATTAATCTCACGTTTCCATTGCAACAAGGCAACTATCTCGTCGTCCACGGTGGAAGCAATATGATACTCAATCCTCACCTGAAAACCTTGGCACCTACTCCGCGTTATGTGCCCTGGCGTGGGCAGAGTTACGCTATTGATGTAGTTAAAATCAATCATTGGGGCTTGCGCACAAATGGCATACTGCCAACCGACCTTAAGCGTTATGCAATCTTTGGTGACAGCGTATTTGCCCCTTGTACAGGCAAGGTTGTCAGTGCAGAAAATGATCGACCTGATATGCCAGTACCTCGTAGAGACCCCGATCGAACCTAATTGACGGGGAACCATGTGTTGCTTGAGTGCACTGGTGTAGAAATTCTTTTGGCTCACTTACAACGCGGCAGCGTTGTCATTAAAGCTGGCGACCACGTAATAGTGGGCGATTTTCTTGGTCATGTTGGCAACTCGGGGAATACCACCGAACCACACCTGCACATCAGCGCGCAACGGCGCAAATCAGGTCAACCGCTGATAGGCGGAGAGCCAGTCGTAATGCTTTTTAATGGAAATTATCTCGTGCGCAATGAGCTGATTACCGGTTATCAGGCAGTGAGTGATCGACATAATATTCAATAATCGTGCAGTAACACAACAGGAGCATCCTCCAGGGAGACACAATATGCTTGCGCTAATATCATCATCGACAAAGACAGTCGGATTCTGGTCTGCGGTACTCGCCACAGTTTCCAGTATCACTTATATCTTGGGACAACTCGCTGAATGGATGGGTTTTTTGGGCTCTCAGGGTGGGCCTGAGAGTGCCAGCACGCCACTTGGGATTGTCGTACTGCTTACACCCTCTTTGCTATTGGGCTCATCGTTTCTGGTGCTCGTTGTCAGTATCCATCAACTGGCTGCACCTGAGAGAAAAATCTGGAGCCATGCCGCCGTTGCATTCGCCACGGTTTATACCGCCCTGATCAGCATCGTTTATTTCGTACAACTCACACTGGTAATGCCTCGACTTGCACGCGGCCAGATTGAAGGTATCGAGGTTTTCCTGTTTGTGCCATTTGACTCCTTCCTGTACGCGGTAGATATACTTGGCTACAGTTTTATGAGCCTGGCCACACTATTTGCGGCAATGGTATTCACAGGCAGAGGACTGGAACGGCTCGTGCGACTATTTCTGATTACCAATGGTTTGTTGCTCCCCTTCATTGCTCTGCAAATGTATTATCATCCTTTGATATGGATCGCCGCACTTTGGGCAGTGACGTTTCCGGGGGCAACATGGTCGCTTGCTATCCTGTTTCGACGCGCAACGACAAATACATTTGGCTCTGAAAACTTATGAAATAGACTGAGTCGAAAAGTACTGACTTGCTTACACCTGAATCTTGGCATTGGGCGTCACGGGGTCTGAAGTCAAAATTCAATAGGTAAAAGTAAAATGTCATTAAATGAAAAGTACGACAAAGCTGCAAAAAACATTAGACGGCCAGGAACTGAGCGCGCAGACGGCACACTGGATACCAAAGAGCTGATTCGGTACGCTACACTCGCCGCCTCCAGCCACAATACCCAGCCGTGGAAATTCCGCATCCGTCAAGACACGATTAGCATCCTACCCGACTACTCGCGACGTTGCCCGGTTGTCGATCCCGACGATAGTCACCTGTTCAAAAGCCTGGGTTGCGCTACTGAAAACCTCATTCATGCGGCTGCCGCGCAGGGCTTTTTCGCTAATGCCCAATTCGACCCTAGTGAAGACGGAGTAATCGTTACGTTGCGCCGTGATCCCTCGGCCCATGCCTCAGATTTATATCAGGCAATTACCCAGCGCCAATGTACAAAGATTAGTTATGACGGCTCATTAGTTGACGAACCAGAACTTAAACTCCTGCAGGAAGCAGGAACTGGTGGGGGTATTCGTACACTGCTGATGTTGTCAGAAGCACAAAAAGAAACCCTAATCGACTATGTTTCTAAAGGAAACACCGCCCAGCTAACGAATAAATCATTTCGGGATGAACTGGTTTCATGGATTAGGTTTAACCATGGAGAGGCCTTACGCACTGGCGATGGACTATCCGGACGGACTAGCGGCAATCCGTCGCTACCGAGTTGGTTGGCGAAACTGATCATCGGACTGGTACTGACAGCAAAAAAACAAGTGGAGACTGATGCCATTAACATCAGAAGCTCTGCAGGTATTGCAGTTTTCATATCAACCCGCAACGATAAAGCCGCTTGGGTAGAAGCTGGCCGTGCATACCAGCGCTTTGCGCTGCAAGCGACTGCGTTGAATATACGTACAGCATTTATCAATCAGCCTATCGAAGTACTTACACTACGTCCTGGTTTTGAAAAATGGCTAAATCTCAATGCCGAACACGCACTTCTAATGGTGAGATTCGGTCATAGCCAATTGGCCCCCTTTAGTCAACGTCGTTCAATAGATGATGTCATCATTAAGCACTAAGCACAGATGACCTATAAACTAAAAAGTGAACCAGACTTTGCAGATAACAATGTTTGAGTGGTTTCTATTTGCTGCTTGTGCCATCACCATGTTGTTTCTTTTTGCCGTTAAAACAGGTCAGGCGCGTGAAACCAGAAGGGCTGAACTACTGCGAAAACAGCTCAATCAAGGAGTCGGTCAATCTGTTCGCGAAAGTATTAATTTTAGCTCGGTATCTGTCCTGCCTCCACCGGTCGAACGCTATTTAAAGCATGTGCTGACGGATGGGCAAGCGATGATCAAAACCGTGGAAATGCAGCAATCAGGTAAATTACGTACCAGTACAAATAATAAAAAATGGTATAGGTTTACAT
>NZ_JBFIIH010000190.1:0-5096 GCF_041601355.1 Neptunomonas sp. | reverse complement strand
CTACCCATAACAATAAAAGCAGGGGCAGTTGATGGATAATGCACGTGGTACCTGGATTCCTGAAGATCTCAATCCCGAAGGATATAAAACCGTTCTCGATGTAGTTTCCAGTGTGTGTCAGCGTTATGCCGAGCGCCCCGCATTTACCAGTTTCGGCAGGACGTTGAGCTTTGATGAGTTGAACCGCCTTGCAGATGCATTTGCGGTTTATATTCAGCAAGAAACAGATTTGCAGCCGGGCGACCGGTTGGCGATTCAGTTACCGAATTTGATTCAATACCCCATTGTACTGTTTGGTGCGCTGCGGGCGGGCTTGGTGGTGGTGAATACTAACCCCTTGTATACGCCGCGCGAGTTGGAGCATCAGTTCAAAGACTCCGGAGCTAAGGCGCTGGTGATTCATGCCAGTATGGCGCACAACGCCGAAAAAATTATTGATAAAACCCAGATCAAACATATTTTTGTTACTCAGGTGGGTGATCTGCATGGTTTTATCAAACGTACGCTGCTGAATACGGCAATCAAATACATAAAGAAGATGGAACCTGATTACAACCTGCCGATGGAAATATCGCTGCGTCAGGCGTTATTCAGCCGGGTAGGGCAACAACCACAGCCTGTGGTTGTGAAAACCGAGGATATGGCCGTTCTTCAGTATACCGGCGGAACTACGGGAGTTTCTAAAGGTGCGGTGTTAACACACGGTAATTTGGTATCTAACATGCTGCAGGGCAGAGACCTTATGTGTCAGGCTGACAGCCACTGGTCTGATACATCGATAGCGCCCTTGCCTCTGTATCATATCTACGCATTCACTCTATCGCAGATTGTTATGGAAGCAGGAGGACACAGTGTTCTGATCGCTAATCCCCGCGACATCCCTGGATTCGTTAAAGAGATGAAAAGTTGGAGTATGACCAGCTTTATGGGGTTGAATACCCTCTTTGTAGCCTTGTGTAATAACGAAGACTTTAAAGCGTTGGATTTTAGTCAGTTGAAGGTGACCATTTCCGGCGGCATGGCACTCACGCATGCGGCGGCGGATCAGTGGAAAACCGTGACGGGGTGCGACATTATGGAAGGCTATGGATTAACTGAAACCTCTCCTGCTGTAGCGATAAACCCACCCGGTAATGTGAAGATAGGTACCATTGGCTGGCCGTTAAAAGCGACGGATGTACGTATCATTGATACTAGTGGTGCTGCTGCGCCAACGGGTGTGGAGGGTGAGCTTTGTGTTAAAGGTCCTCAGGTTATGCAGGGATACTGGCTACGCGAACGTGAAACCCGGTCATGCTTTACCGATGACGGTTTTCTGATAACGGGTGATGTGGCTGTCCGTGAAGAAGATGGGCGTTTGCGAATTGTTGATCGTGCTAAAGATATGATTATTGTTTCCGGTTTTAATGTCTATCCCAATGAAATTGAAGATGTAGTGACATCTCATCCAGATGTTGTTGAATGTGCCGCCATTGGTGTCAAAGATGAACGCAGTGGCGAGGTGCCAAAACTGTTTGTCGTGCGCCAAGATCCCTCGCTGACTGAGAAGGAGGTGATCAAGTGGTGTAAAGACCATTTGACCAACTATAAAGTGCCAAAATCTGTGGTTTTCGTAGATGATCTGCCTAAGTCTAATGTGGGTAAGGTGCTGCGTCGAATGCTAAAAGATGATGTCGGCCATCAGGCCTGAGGAGCGACATATGTCTTTATCTAAGCCGGTTCGTCGTAAGCATTCACATCGGCGCAGCATTATCTGCAATGGCTATGAGCGGGAAGATGGGATGTGGGATATTGAAGCACAAATGACCGATGTGAAAGCCGAGTGCGTAGATAACCCAGAGCGTGGGGGGTATGTCGCTGCAGGTGAAGCTTTTCATGATATGAAGCTGCGTTTTACGATAGATAAGACGTTCTTAATCCATCACGTTGAAGCGGCCATTGATGAATCTCCATTTATGATGTGCCCCGGTGCCGTGCATGTATTTAAGCGGTTGGAAGGCACACGTATAGGGCCTGGATGGCAACGTAAAGCTAAAGAATTAGTAGGGGGCGCGCAGGGCTGCACGCATCTGCATGAATTGTTACCTGTGCTGGCAACTACCAGTATTCAAAGCCTCTGGCCGAGTATGGACGAGGATGTCATGGATGCGGGTGCTAAAGTAATGCTGAATACGTGCCGTACCTGGGCGCAGGGCAGTGATGTTATTAAGCGATATTTGCCAGAACTGTATGTTGAAGAGTCCGTTCTGTAAACGCATAACATACGATCTTTTTTAAATTATTCATGAAAGCAGAGTGAAAATTATGAGCCAGAGTACAGATGTTTTGCAGCAGCGGGATGAGACTTTATTGTTACTGAAAATAAACCGTCCGGATAAAAAGAATGCGCTAACGCTGGCTATGTATCAGGCGCTGATTGATGGTCTGGTCGAGGCTGAACAGGATGATAGCGTTCGGGTAGTGGTGATTTCAGGGACGACGGATTGCTTCACCTCCGGTAATGATATACTGGATTTTATGGCAGCCGCCTCTCAGTCTGATAAAGCCGCGTTACCACTGAAGTTTTTACAGACAATATCGACATTTAGTAAACCCATTATTGCCGCCGTAGAAGGTGTTGCAGTGGGGATTGGTACCTCGATGTTACTGCATTGTGATCTGGTTTTCTGTAGCGAAACATCACGTTTTCAACTGCCATTTGCACGCTTAGGTCTGGTGCCTGAAGGCGGGACCAGCTTATTACTTCCTCTGCAATTAGGGCATCGATTAGCGTTCGAGTTACTGGTGTTAGGTAATGCTGTTGATGGGCGTCGTGCTGCTGAGTTAGGCCTTGTGAATTATGTTGTTAATGAACCATTACCTGATGCGTTGAAAACAGCACGACAATTAGCCGGTATGCCGCCTCAGGCGGTAAAACAGAGTAAACAACTGCTAAAGAGTCATCATCAGGAACTATTGCAAACGGTATTGATAGAGGAAGTAGAGCAGTTGGCAGAGCGTTTAAGTTCTGCAGAAGCCCAAGAGGCTTTTACGGCGTTTATTGAAAAGCGTCAGCCGAATTTTAACTAAGCTTCAGCATGATAGATGCAGTCAGTTGCAATTAAAGTGGTTTGTATCAGTTATCTGTGTATTTTCTTTACGTTAGTCTTTACGTTTACGTTAAGGTAATATGGGTAGCTGCTAAAAGACTACGTAGTTTCCCTTGTATTTGCGGGGTGTTTTGCGAGAATGGATACAGTCGTCCATGAAACAGATGTTTTGTTATTATGGCTTGGCGGTGCAGAGCTATTTTTGACCTAGACGTAAGGTCTGGCGTTCAGACCATCAAAAGAACAACAAAAGCGAGGCTTGTATGAAGATACTTGTCGCTGTAAAACGCGTAATTGATTACAACGTCAAAGTACGTGTTAAAGCGGATAAAACGGATGTGGATTTAGCTAACGTAAAAATGGCTATGAACCCATTCTGTGAAATTGCAGTTGAAGAAGCTGTACGCCTGAAAGAGAAAGGTGTTGCCAGTGAAATCGTCGTAATCTCTATTGGTACTAAACAGTGCCAGGAGCAGATTCGTACGGCATTGGCGCTGGGTGCTGACCGCGGTATTCATATTGAAACAGCTAATGCACCGGATTCACTGTCAGTGGCAAAATTAATGGCTAAAGTTGTTGCTGAGGAACAGCCCGGTTTGGTTATTCTGGGTAAACAAGCCATCGATTCTGATAACAACCAAACCGGTCAAATGTTAGCTGCTTTGCTGGATCGTCCTCAGGCAACCTTTGCTTCTGAAGTGGTTGTTGAAGGTGATAAGGTCACTGTGAAACGTGAAGTAGATGGCGGTTTACAAACGCTTGAGCTGGATCTGCCAGCTATCGTTACTACTGACCTGCGCTTAAATGAGCCGCGTTACGCGTCTTTGCCTAATATCATGAAAGCTAAGAAAAAACCGCTGGATGTGAAAACACCAGAAGAGCTGGGTGTTACGCTGAGCAGCAATATTACATTAGTTGCCGTTGAACCACCTGCCCAGCGTCAAGCCGGTATTAAAGTAAGCTCGGTTGCTGAGCTGGTCGATAAACTGAAGAATGAAGCGAAGGTACTGTCATGAGTATTCTAGTTCTTGCAGAACATGATAATCAGGAGCTGAAATCAGCAACACTGAATACCGTTGCTGCGGCAGTTCAAATCGGTGGCGATATCGATATTCTGGTAGCGGGTAGTGGCTGCCAGACTGTTGCTGAACAAGCGGCAAAAATAGCAGGAATCCGCAGTGTTCGTGTCGCTGATAATGCTGTTTATGAAAACCACTTGGCTGAAAATACGAGTAAGCTGATTGTTTCCATTGCTGAGGGTTATACCCATATTTTTGCATCCTCAACGTCGGATGGTAAAAATATTTTGCCACGTGTTGCTGCATTGCTGGATGTTAACCAGTTGTCTGACATCACTGCGGTTGTTAGTGCTGATACTTTCCAGCGCGCTATCTATGCAGGTAACGCCATTGCGACGGTTAAATCAGCAGACGCTGTTAAAGTAGCTACTGTCAGAGGTACTGCTTTTGACGCGGTTGCAGCAGACGGTGGCAGCGCATCTATTGATGCTATCGCCGATGTGATTGCTTCTGAGAATTCACGTTTCTTGAGTGCTGAACTGGCTAAATCCGATCGTCCTGAATTGACTTCTGCATCTATTGTGGTGTCAGGCGGGCGTGGTATGGGTAACGGCGAAAACTTCGAGATGTTATACACACTGGCTGATAAGCTGGGTGCGGCTGTGGGTGCATCACGCGCGGCAGTCGATGCGGGCTTTGTTCCCAATGATATGCAAGTCGGCCAAACCGGTAAGATGGTGGCTCCTGATTTGTATATTGCTGTCGGTATCTCGGGTGCGATTCAGCATCTGGCAGGTATGAAAGACTCTAAGGTCATTGTTGCGATCAACAAAGATGAAGAAGCGCCTATCTTTCAGGTGGCTGATTATGGTCTGGTTGCTGATCTATTCGACGTGATTCCTGAGTTGCAAGCTGCACTGTGATATCACAGTTGTTTTCGTAGCATCGCTACGGACCTTTGGAAGGGCTGCTTAATGCAGCCCTTTTT
>NZ_JBFIIH010000189.1:0-5097 GCF_041601355.1 Neptunomonas sp. | reverse complement strand
TGTCAGCTCTATCCTGATGGTCACTTACAAAAAGTCGTTTAAACCTATCATTCTGCACCCGACAGACCCTGCTGAACAAAGCCCGACATTACGCACCTATATCAATCAGGCCTATGTTCTGGACCCGCTTTTTAATGCGATTAAGGCAGGTATCAACCCAGGCCTTAGCCGCCTTATAGAGATAGCCCCGGATTCTTTCGAAACGACAGAGTATTACCAATCCTGCTATAAAGATTTTGACCTGATTGATGAGATCAATCTGATTATCGAGTTAGATAACGAGGTTACCTGTGCGATCTCCCTGGGACGGAGCTCATTATTAGGAACGATCACACGCGCCGAGCTGAACCGCCTGAACGAAATCTATCCGATCATCAACTCATTGATCCGACAATTCTGGCTCTCACAAAGCCAGGAATACGTACAGTATGAAAAATCAGAAGGTGCCATGAAACAGGCACTGAACACATTTGGCAGCGGTGTATTAACCCGCAGAGAACAAGAGATATCGGGACTGATATTACGTGGGCATTCATCCAAGGCGATTGCCGGCAAACTGAATATCAGCCTGGGAACCGTGAAGGTTCACCGTAAAAACATCCATACGCGCCTCAACACTTCGACACAATCTGAGATATTCACCCTCTTTCTTGCCCACCTGAACGAACTGGAAGCCGCCGCGCCAAGCGCTGAAGCGACTCCTGTGTAAAGCCCTTGTGTAAAGTCCTTGTGTAAAGCCCTTGTGTAAAGGCCGGCGTAAAGTCAGCTGTAAAGATTAACGCAGCCTGAGCTGCGCTAATTCATGAGTGGACGATTGTCACCTTATAGCCGAATCCAGACATTTTTCAGCTCAGTGTACTTTTCTAAAGCATGCAAGGATTTGTCACGGCCATTGCCGGATGCCTTAACACCGCCAAATGGCACGGTTGAGTCGCCTTCACCCCAGGTATTCACCCATACCATACCGCTGTGAATTTTACGGCTGACGCGGTGTGCGCGTGAAAGATTAGCTGTCCACACAGAAGCACCCAAACCATATTTAGAATCGTTTGCTAACGCAATCGCTTCCTCTTCTGTCTCAAACTCACATACTGCGAGTACCGGACCAAAGATCTCCTCCTGCACAAAGGTCATGCCATTGTGCGCGTGTGAAACGATGGTCGGTTTGGCATAAAAGCCTTTACCTTCCTGATATTCAGGCAAGCCGCCAAGCAACACTTCACCGCCCTCTTCCTCAGCTGAGCGAATAAAGCGTGCCACGGTATCTAACTGCGCCCGATCCACCATTGGCCCCATATTGGTGGCAGGATCAAGCGGATTACCCGGCTGATAACGGCTGGCTGCCTCAACCAGTGCCGCTATAAACTCCTCTTTAATGCTTTTCTGTACATATAGACGCGAACAAGCAATACAGACTTCACCCTGATTTGAAAAGATCGCCGCTGCAGCGCTAGCGGCTGCTTTCTTAACATCCTCACAGTCAGCAAAAATCAGGTTCGGAGATTTACCTCCCGCCTCTAACCAGACACGTTTGAGGTTAGACTGGCCCGCATACTCCATCAACATGCCCGCAACACGTGTAGAACCGGTAAAGGCCAGAACGTTTACATCATTATGCAAGCCTAATGCTTTGCCGGCGGTATGCCCAAAGCCCGGCAATACGTTGAATACGCCGTCTGGAATACCCGCTTCAGTAGCCAGCTCAGCTAAGCGCAAAGCGCTCAGCGGTGACTTTTCAGACGGCTTCAGAATAACGCTGTTTCCTGCGGCCAGAGCGGGAGCCAGTTTCCATGTCGCCATCATAAGCGGATAGTTCCACGGCGTGATCGCCGCCACGACGCCTACAGGCTCATGGCTGATCAGCGCCAGCGTATCATTTCCTGTTGGGGCGATTTCACCGTAAAGCTTATCGATGCATTCCGCTGTCCAGCGGATGCAATCGATGCTGTCTGGAATATCGATGGCAGTCATTTCCGAAATGGACTTACCCATATCCAGCGTATCCAGCAGAGCAAATTCATCTTTGTGTTGTTCCAGCAGATCCGCCAACTTCAGCAAAATGCGTTTACGCTGTTTTGGCTCAAGTTCTGACCACACGCCTGAACGATAAGCCTGCAGCGCACTGTCTACCGCCAGATTAACGTCAGCTTCATCGCAGCTGGCAACATCGGCTAACCATTGCTCGGTTGCCGGATTCATACAGGGAAAGGTTTCGCCACTCACCGCTGGCTGAAAACGTCCATTGATATACGCCTGATGGCGAAAAGTCAGGGACTCGCTTAACGCTTTCCACTTACTAAGATCTGTCATTATCAATTCTCTCTACTCTGGTCATGTTCTGGTCATGTTCTGGTCGCGTTCTGGTCGTATTTACCGTATCAAAACCTATATAAATACAGATAACAGCCAGTCTACGAGAACCCGGGCAAGACAATATATACACCGGAGTAGGTAGCGCTAACCCAGTACCTACTTCAAGCTACCTACAGAAGGGTATATAAACTAATCGCTACTATTTACAAAATAAGAACCGCTATGACTCATACATTTTCTAAACAAAAAGGTATTTACAGATGCAGGATCTCCCCTTAAAAAGAGTTTTTACGGGTTTAACGCTAGCTTTAGTCATCAGCAGCACTCAAGCTGCCGAGGTATCAGGTACTGTCGGTTTTACTAATGACTACCGTTTTCGCGGTATTTCTCAGACCTCAGGTGATGCCGCCATTCAGGGCAGTCTTGATGTCGCTTTTGAAAACGGCGCCTATGCAGGCATGTGGGGTAGTAATGTTGACTGGGGTGATGATGCCAATATCGAAATCGATTACTACGTAGGCTTCAGCAACGATATTAACGACGACCTGAGCTATGATGCCTTTTTTGCTTATTACACCTACCCAGGTTACGAAAGCACCGATGGTGACTACGCAGAGGTAAGTTTTACCCTGCTATACAGCGGATTAAACGATCTCGGGGATATTGCTGCTACGTTTGCTTATAGCAATGATTACTTCAACAGTGGTGATGATTCAAAATATATCGCACTGGATTACAGCTATGGCGTGACTGAAAATATCAGTCTGGACCTGCATGCAGGCCATAGTTTTGGCGCCGCATGGGACGGCTATGGTTACGAGGATTACTCCATCGGTTTATCAGGCAACCTGGCCGGGCTGGATCTGGCCGTCAACTACCTGAGCAACACATTGGATGTCGCTAAAACCGACGACTTCGACGATAACGCTTTGGTCTTCAGCGTTTCTCGTTCCTTCTGAGTGCTTACCTGTAAAAAAATAAGTTAGGTCTTCTTCAAGAATACACTTGGCCGCCTGCTCATCACAGGCGGCCTTTTTTCTTTATGCTATTTTATTCGCCGCCAGAACGTACAGGTATTCCAGCGCCAGGGTTGCGCCTGCCAATGAAGTGATCTCGGCATGATCGTAAGCGGGGGCCACCTCTACGACATCCATACCCACCAGATTCAATCCCTGCAAACCACGGATAATCTTTAATGCACAATCAATACTGATACCGGCCACTACAGGTGTACCTGTACCCGGAGCAAATGCAGGATCAAGACCATCAATATCAAAACTGACATAGGCTTTTTTATCGCCGACACGCTGCTTGATTCTCTTCAGCGTTTCAGCAGGCCCATGATCACCGACCCACGCCGCATCCAGGACTTCAAACGGGTGATTTTCAACCGTATAAGCGGTACGGATCCCTATTTGCAGTGAATGCTCTGTATCGACCAGACCTTCCTGTACGGCATGATGAAAAATAGTACCGTGATCATATTTACTACCGCCGGAATAAGTATCGGTGTGCGCATCAAAATGAATCAAGGCTAGCGGACCATGCTTTTTGGCGTAGGCTCGCAAAACAGGCAAGGTAATGAAGTGATCCCCGCCAAATGTTAAGGCACTTTTCCCTGCATTCAGGATCTGTGAAATATGCGCTTCCAGATTGTCCACCAGCGTTTGTGGTTCACCGTGTTTAAACTTCACATTGCCTGCATCTGCAACATTCAGGTGATCATCCAGCGCAAACGTCCAGGGCCAACGTGCGCCTTCCCACACCAGATTGACGGAAGCCTGTCGCACGCCTTGAGGCCCGAAACGCGAACCTGACCGCCCCGATGTCGCCATATCAAACGGCACGCCACTGACGATGACTTCAGCATCACTTTGCGATAATGTCGTCAATGCCGGAAACTGCATAAACGTCATTCCCATTGCGCCATATAACGGCATATCCGCATCGGCTACCGATACACTTTCATTAGCAACAACATCATTCGGACCAGACATCCACTCTTCCTTATCTATTAAATTTGATTAGGTAAATATTAAAGAAAGCATAAACCCTGAAGAATCATTAGTTAAATGCATAGTTATAATATATAAATGTATAGTATTAATACTTAATAAAACGAACGACATAAATGAAATCACTGCGTCAGTTTGATTTAAACCTGTTGATTATCTTTGAAGCACTGATCAGCGAGTGCCATGTTAGCCGTGCCGCTGAAAAAGTATTTCTCAGCCAGTCGGCGATGAGCCATGCACTCAACCGTTTACGTCAGTACCTGAACGATCCATTGCTTGTCAGAACCGAAAACGGCTTACAACCCACACCACGAGCACTGGAAATGCTGCCCGAGATACGCAAAGCGTTGCAGCTCATCGAGCGTACGCTCAAGCCCACTGAACTATTCACGGCGAACACCAGCCAGCGCACTTTCAGCATTGCCAGCACCGACTATTTTGAATCAGTGGTTTTTCCTGATCTGGTTAGTCATCTGCAGACTATTGCTCCGCATGTCAGGTTACAGATAGAGATGATCAGTGAAGATGCATCATCCTCCAAGCTGGAAAATCGTGAGGTGGACCTGGTTGTCGGCATGGACGCTTCGAAAAAAATACCGGCTCACCTGATTGCTGAGCATTGGATAACCGAGCAGTTGGTCTGTCTGGCGGGTGTCGCTAATACTGAGGTAGGAAAAAACTTATCAATTCAGGAATATATTAACCTGCCGCATGCGGTATTCTCAGATTTGACGGGCGACCATTCCAGTAGTATCGATAACTGGCTGAG
>NZ_JBFIIH010000188.1:0-5097 GCF_041601355.1 Neptunomonas sp. | reverse complement strand
TATCTCAAGCGACGATTTAGAGCTGCTACAGCGCAGTATTGTCTTATCTCATGCGGCTGGGGTCGGCCAGTTTATGCAGCCATCTACAGTGCGCTTGATGATGGTATTAAAGATTAACGCGTTAGCACGGGGTTACTCGGGCATTCGTTTAGACGTGATTGAGGCGCTGATTACCTTACTTAATGCCGAAGTGTACCCCTGCATCCCGGAAAAAGGCTCAGTAGGCGCATCGGGTGACCTGGCGCCTTTAGCGCATATGAGTACCGTCTTGTTGGGTGAAGGCGAAGCGTTGTATAACGGCGAACGTATCAGTGGCGCCGCCGCTTTGAAGGTGGCTGGGCTGCAGCCTATCGCGTTAGGCCCTAAAGAAGGCCTGGCCTTGTTAAATGGTACACAAGCGTCGGCGGCCTTCGCGTTACAAGGGCTGTTTGCGGCTGAAGATCTGTATGCTGCCGCTACCGTCACCGGCGCGTTGTCAGTCGAAGCCGCCTTAGGTAGCCGTCGGCCGTTTGATGATCGGGTGCATCAGGTACGCGGCCACCCAACACAAATCGATGCGGCCGCCGCGTATCGTTATTTACTGGAAGAAGAGTCGGAGATCGGTAACTCGCATCAAAAATGCGAAAAAGTGCAGGACCCATACTCATTGCGTTGTCAGCCACAAGTGATGGGCGCTTGTTTACAGCAGATTCGCCAGGCCGCGCAGGTGTTGCTGGTGGAGTCGAATGCCGTATCGGATAACCCGCTGGTGTTTGCAGATGACAACGACATTATCTCGGGGGGGAATTTTCATGCGGAGCCTATTGCGATGCTGGCAGATAATCTGGCATTAGCGATTGCCGAGATAGGCGCATTATCAGAGCGAAGAATGGCTTTGCTGATTGATGCTAATCTCTCCAAGCTGCCGCCTTTTTTGGTCGACAACGGCGGCGTCAACTCAGGCTTTATGATTGCGCAAGTCACCGGCGCGGCACTGGCGTCTGAGAATAAATCTCTGGCGCATCCCGCTTCCGTGGATAGCTTGCCGACGTCTGCTAATCAGGAGGATCATGTCTCAATGGCAACCTTTTCAGCACGGCGTTTACGCGATATGTCTGAAAATACCGCAGGAATTTTGGCGGTTGAGCTGCTGGCGGCCTGCCAGGGAATCGACTTCAGGGCACCGCTAAAAACAAGCCCAGGGTTACAGCAGGCACATAGCCAGTTAAGAGCAGAAGTGTCGTTTTATGCTAAAGATCGCTACTTTTCGCCGGATATTGCGCGGGCGCAAGCGCTGATTCAGCGGGGCGACTATAACGCCTTACTGCCGGCAGGTCTGCTGCCGAGTCTTGGCTGATAAGGTCGCCCACATTAATTTATTAATTATTTGGACAGATGTTTGATGCCCGCTTCCAGGCCCGCAAGGGTCAGCGGGTACATGTGGCCGTCAAGTAGTTGGTTGATAAAAGACGTCGTTTGGCTGTACTCCCAGAAGCGTTCTTGTGTGGGGTTTAACCAGATCGCTTTCTCCCAGGTATGCAGAATCCGTTGTAGCCAAACCTGACCGGCTTCTTCGTTCATATGTTCCACACTGCCGTAGCGCTGTATCAGCTCATAAGGTGACATGGCCGCATCACCGATAAAGATCACCCGGTAGTCTTTGCCGTAAGTGTGGATCACATCCATGGTCGACAGTGTGTCATGGAAGCGGCGCTGGTTATCTTTCCAGACTTTTTCATAAACGCAGTTATGAAAGTAGAAATACTCCAGATGCTTAAATTCAGTGCGTGCCGCCGAGAACAGCTGCTCACACAGATGAATATAAGGGTCCATCGAACCGCCGATATCAAGAAAAATCAGCACTTTAGCGGCGTTATGCCGCTCTGGCACCATCTTGATGTCGAGCAACCCTGCATTGGCCGCGGTGGAGCGAATCGTATCGTTCAGGTCCAGTTCTTCAGCGGAGCCGGTGCGGGCAAATTTTCGCAGCTTTCGCAACGCCACTTTCATATTGCGCGTGCCTAGTTCGACCTGATCATCGAGGTTTTTAAACTCGCGTTTTTCCCATACTTTTACCGCACGCTTGTGCTTGCTCTCGCCGCCGATCCGAATCCCTTCCGGGTTATAACCGCTATGCCCAAAAGGAGAGGTGCCGCCGGTGCCGATCCATTTATTACCGCCAGCATGGCGATCATGCTGATCATTAAGACGTTCGTTCAGCGTTTCAAGTAGCTTATCCAGCCCACCTAACGCTTCAATCCTGGCTTTTTCCTCTTCTGAGAGGTTCTTCAAAAACTCTGAGCGTAGCCAGTCTTGCGGAATCACGTTATCAGGAAACAGATTGAGTGCCTCAAGGCCTTTAAAATAATGGCCGAACGCACGATCAAACCGATCAAAATGCTTTTCATCTTTGATCAGACAGACACGGCTGAGCAGATAAAAATCATCGACGCTGGCAAACGCGACGCCCTTTTTAAGCGCATCCAGCAACACCAGCAGTTCGTTTAAAGAAACGGGAATATCAGCCCGTTTCAGCGTGTTGAAAAAGTCGATCAGCATTAGCGGTTTTCTCGTCTTGCCATAAATGCCAGACGCTGCAACATATGCACATCCTGCTCATTTTTCAGCAAAGCGCCGTACAACGGCGGCATCGCCTGAGCAATATCTTTGTTTTGTAGCAGGTCTGCGGGAATGTCGTCAGCAATCAGCAGTTTCAGCCAATCGATGAGTTCAGACGTAGATGGCTTTTTCTTCAGGTTGTTCATCTCGCGGATTTTGAAGAAAACTTCTAAGGCCTCATTAACTAACGCCTGTTGAATACCCGGATAATGCACATCAACAATCTGCTGCATCGTCGCCCGATCCGGGAAGGTGATGTAATGGAAGAAGCAGCGACGCAGGAACGCATCCGGCAGCTCTTTTTCATTGTTCGATGTGATGATAATAATCGGGCGGTGTTTTGCGACGACACGCTCACCTGTTTCGTAAACAAAAAACTCCATCTTATCCAGCTCGACCAACAGATCGTTGGGGAACTCGATATCGGCTTTATCGATCTCATCGATCAGCAACACGACCTGCTCATCGGCATCAAACGCCTCCCATAACAGGCCTTTCTTGATGTAATTGCCGATATCATAGACTTTCTCATCGCCCAGCTGCGAATCACGTAAACGCGATACAGCGTCGTATTCGTATAATCCCTGCTGCGCTTTGGTGGTCGATTTAATGTGCCAGCGGTAGAGTTTCTTGCCTAAAGACAGCGCGACCTCTTCGGCCAGCATAGTTTTGCCGGTACCGGGCTCGCCCTTAATCAACAGCGGGCGCTGCATGGTGATTGATGCCCTAACCGCCATCTGCAATTCATCGGTAGCGACATAGCGCTCGGAGCCGTTAAAAGCCATAGTAAAATCCCATCATCAAATTTGTTTGCTGCCAGGAGTCCAACAGGCTCCTAGGTGAATGCCCTAATGTTATCAAATTTAATCTAGATTTACTCTGAGTAAAAGCCCAAGCTGGCAGAGCAGTGTTTGTATTCGCCGAGGAATAGTATTTGTATTAAGGGGCGTAAGAGAACAGGTAGCAGGGGCGTAAGCGCTTTCACATATCGACAAGGAGGATAAGAGATGATCACGCGTATAAAATCGATAGCTGGCATGAGCGGGAGAGCGGTAAGTGCGGGCATTATCCTTATCTCTCTGGCAGCAACGGCGTCGGCTGAAATAACAGCAGGTGGTGCATCAACCCGGGTCTTCCCGATACAGTCTTTTTCTACGGGTTCGTCCGCTGATGTATGGGTGATTCGTACCGATAGCAGCATAGAATATTGCCGCAGCGAGGCCACGGGAAGTACAAAAGGCGCTACAAAAGGCAGCCAAAATAAAGGCGCGGCTATTCAGTGCTACGGGCGAGATCAGCCGAATAAACTACGTTTTGCCAGTGTCGAAGCGATTATCAGCAGTGATCCCGCTATCGCCTCCGCTTACGCCATGACAAGCAGCGGGCAACTGGTGTATTGCCGTGTGCGCGGCGATAGTAAACAAAGCAAAAAACCACAGGTGCGCTGCCATTTATAAGCAGCGCTGGTTAATTGCTTCGATTACGCGCAGCAAAATTACTGATTATAAAAAGGCTAAACAGGCTCGCCCACTTCCTCTTCAGTAATCGTTTCGGACTCAAGTTTTGCCGCAGCAACCCATGCCTGAATAGCCGGATGCGCCAGTACTGTCTGCACGTAAGTACGGCTCTGCTCCGAAATCTCTGAATTCTTAGCCTCTGAAAAATAGGTATTAAACCGCAGTGCCACCGGTGCAAACATCATATCCGCGATACTGATATCACCAAATAACCAGGGGCCGTTGCCGCTATTTTTCTGCAAAAGCTCCGTCCAGATCGCATCAATTCTGGCGATATCTTTGAGTGCTGCGTCTGTCGGCGTAACCGCACGTGTGGCCCGGCAGTTCATCGGTAACTCATGACGTAAACCAAAGAACCCAGAATGCATCTCGCAGCTAATCGCTCTGGCCAACGCCCGATCAGCAACATCGGCAGGCCAGCCTTTATGCGAAAGATAGGTCTCGTTGATATATTCACAAATGGCCAGCGAATCCCACACAGTGATGTCGTTATCAATCAGCACCGGTACTTTTCCGGCGGGGGAGTAGTTCGCTAATGAGGAATAAAAATCCGGTTCAAACAACGCCAAACGGGTTTCAGTAAAAGGCAGATCAAATGCCTTCAACATAAACCATGCCCGCAGCGACCAGGACGAATAGTTTTTATTTCCAATGATCAGTTCCATGTGATTCTCCTACCCTGATTTTGTGAAGTGAAGTGCTGTTTCGAGAAGTGCGTTGTCAGCTTAGCTTCACTTTTTGGCTTCAAGAATTAAGTTGAGATCATTGTGCAATCTTGCTTTGTGTCTGACTATCGAATAGTTTTTATAGCACCTATTTGAATAACTAATAGATAGCGTAGGAGCTAACCGCATGGATATAGAAGCATTACGAAGCTTTATCGCTTTTGTTGATACCGGTAGCTTTACCCGCGCCGCAAAACAAGTGTGCCGCACCCAAGGTGCCGTCAGCATGCAGATGAAAAAGCTGGAAGAGGAAGCAG
>NZ_JBFIIH010000187.1:0-5455 GCF_041601355.1 Neptunomonas sp. | reverse complement strand
AGGCGAACACATTGAGCGTGAATTGATGATGATCAAGTTCAAGGCAGCGGGAGCATTTCGGGCGGAAGTTAAGCGTACCGCTGATATTTTCCGTGGGCAGATTATCGACATTACGCCTAATACTTATACCGTGCAGTTGGTAGGCTCCAGCGCTAAGCTGGATGCGTTTATTGATGCATTAGGTACGGCCAGTATTATGGAAGTAGTGCGCTCAGGTGTATCTGGTATTGCGCGCGGTGAAAAAGTGCTTAGCCTGTAATCACTGCGTTAGTCAGTAAAAAGCCGCTCCTGTTGGTATAAAAGGAGCGGCTTTTTTATAACTTCGCTATCAAGCGTCAATCTTATTTATCAACATGGAATAGGAAAGTAGATGGAAACACCGTTTCAGATAAGCAGTAAAGTGCGCGACTATGAGTTAGATATGCAAGGTATCGTCAATAACGGTGTTTACTTTAATTACCTTGAGCATGCACGTCATGAATACTTACTGGCCCATGGTGTCGATTTTTCTGCGTTAGCGTCGCAAGGTATTCACTTGGTGGTCGTGCGTTCTGAGCTGGACTATAAAGCCTCTTTAACAAGTGGTGATGAGTATGTGGTACAGGTTGTTGTTGAGCGGCTCAGTAAGGTGAAGTTTGCTTTTCGGCAAAAGGTTATTCGTTCATCAGACCAGAAACTCTGCGTTGAGGCGTTGGTTGTAGGTACGGCACTTAATGAACGTGGACGTCCTTATTTATCTCCCGACATTGAGGCGCTCTTTGTTAATGCTTAGTTTGTTGAGGGGTGTTGGTTTTGATTTGGCACCAGAGTGCATTGATTAACGGGTTTTTAAGTTTCTTTTCTAATGTGAACAGGCCGACTTCATATGGCTTTAGTTCGGGTTTGATAGTTAATATTTCGATTTTTTCTGCTAATGGACTATTGTCTAAAACGATTTTTGGGACGACGCCCACACCAAAGCCAAGACTGACCATGCTGACAATCGCTTCGTTTCCGGCGACCTGGGCATAGATGTTAGGCTTCACTCCTTTCTGGCGGAACCATTCATCAAGCCTATCTCTTGATACTCCGCCTTCAGGAAGAATCATAGGAATGCTACCCCATTGCTCAGTCGTTGTTGGGGGTGAAAGGTTTTCATTCAGCGTGTTTTTTGCTTTGGGGGCGATAAAAAGTAACGGAGATATTCCAACCGGCTTGAATGCCAGATCTTTAGGCAGGAGATCTGGTTTGGCTGCTATGGAGATGTCTTCTTCGTTATTTTGTACCCGACGCAGTGCGTGGTCAGGATCTCCGGTGTGTAATTTTATTTCAATGGCAGGGAAGTTATGACGAAACTGACTAAGAATATCGTATAGGAAGCTGTAGCTGGCTGTGACTGAGCAATAGATGCTGACCTCGCCGTGAAGTTCTTTCGCTTCTGCCAGTAGGGTGTTTCGTGTTAGGTCCCATTGAGCTAACGCCTCACGAGCATAGGCTTGGAATAGAGCTCCTTCATGGGTGAGTTGCACGCTGCGGTTATCGCGTACAAACAAAATAACGTTTAGCTCTGTCTCCAGTTGTTTAATAGATCGGCTGAGTGCAGAGGCACTAATGTGGCAAAGTGCGCTCGCACGACCGAAATGTAGTGTGTCAGATAAGCTAAGAAAATGCTGTAAAGTGCGTGTATCCATAACGGCATTATCACATAAATGAAACCTGCCTTTGTAAAAACGATTTAATAAATTTAAAACCCTTAGTGTAGCGTGTGCTGCTTTTTCTGTTATATTTGTGCAGTGCACAATAATTAATGGAGGTTGTTATGCAGGTCGTTAAGATTAATCTCGCTTTACAGGGCGGCGGTGCGCATGGGGCTTTTACATGGGGGGTTATTGACCGTCTTCTGGAAGAAAAATTATTGTCGTTCGAAGGTATTAGTGGGACCAGCGCCGGGGCAATGAATGCGGTGATGCTTGCGGAAGGGTGGCGTTTAGGAGGCCGTCAGGGTGCCAGAGATAAATTGGATGAGTTTTGGGGCGCTATTTCTGCTTTGGATTATGGGAAGGTGTTACCTGAGCATCTTGAAGGCTCTATGGCCCGTTTGTGGCTGTATGCGATGAAATATGTATCTCCCTATGATATCAACAAACTTGACATTAACCCCTTGCGGGACTTGGTGAGTCAGTTGGTTGATTTTGAACAGCTATCGCTCGACTCTCCGTTTAAGTTATTTCTTGCTGCCACGGAAGTTAGTACGGGTAAATTAAAAATTTTCAGAGAGCCTGAGCTAACGGTTAATCATGTGCTTGCCTCAGCTTGCCTCCCTAATATACATAAAGCGATAGAGATTGATGGATTGAATTATTGGGACGGTGGTTTTTCTGCTAATCCAGCGATTTTTCCATTGATATATGATTGTGATAGCGATGATGTCCTTATTGTTTTGTTGCAGTCTTTGGTGGGGAATGGGTTGCCTATAACAGCAGAGACCATTGGGGAGCGGGTGACAGAAATGAGCTTCCAAAGTACTTTTTTGCGAGAAATGAGCAGTATTGCTGCTATTAAGCGACAATCGATGCCTCAGGGTTGGTTTTCAGGTAAGGCTGTACGAAAAATTGGAAGTATGCGTACCCATATTATAGAGAGTCATGAATTGTTGTCTGGTTTGGGGCGTGCCAGTAAATACGATACGCGTAAAACCTTTCTGCATGGCTTGAAAGTGGCTGGGCGTGACGCTGCTTGTGTTTGGCTGGGGCAGCATCAGGGTGTGTTGGGCAAAAAAACGAGCTGTGATATTGATGCATTGTTTGCCTGATAAACTATCGTGCTGTTGAATGGCGCTGTAGAATGGGGCACTTTTATTATTTATATAGTGACGTTATGACTGAAGAAAATGAATCTTTTCATGAGGATGAGTCTGTTTCGGAGCCGGGTGTGAAACCAAGGCGTGGTATCTACCTGTTGCCTAACCTATTTACTACAGGAGCACTGTTTTCTGGTTTTTACGCGGTAATCGCGGGTATGAGCTCTCATTTCGAGGCGGCCGCTATCGCTATTTTTGTCGCTATGGTGCTGGATGGCCTTGATGGTCGTGTAGCAAGAATGACTAATACATCAAGTGCATTTGGTGCGGAGTATGACTCTTTATCTGATATGGTCTCTTTTGGTGTTGCTCCGGCATTAGTAACATTTAGCTGGGTGTTAGGTGATATTGGAAAAGTGGGCTGGTTCGCGGCTTTCATCTATGTGGCGTGCGCTGCTCTGCGGCTAGCGAGATTTAATACTCAGATCGGTTCTGTCGATAAACGTTATTTTATCGGTCTTCCTTCGCCTGCGGCAGCCGCTGCAGTGGCTGGTTTAGTATGGGCTGCAACAGAATATAATATTGATCCTGCGCCTTATGCTTATATTATTGCGCTTTATGTAGCCTTAGCTGGCATCATGATGGTGAGTAATGCGCTTTATAATAGCTTCAAAGATGTTGACCTGAAAGGGAAGGTGCCGTTCGTCATCCTGGCAGCAATTGTATTGGGTGTGGGTGTGATATCCATTGAGCCTGCGCTATTTTTGTGGGTTTTGTTCCTGGTGTACAGTGCGTCGGGGCCGGTTATGTGGCTGTTGCGGAAAAGGAAAAAAGCGTAAAGGGAATTATTTCTAGTAAAAGGGTCTAAATTTTCATTGGTATTTATTACAGTGAGAATTTAGATGTTAATTAAAAAGGCTGAATTAATAACAAGCTCCGAGATAACGCCAGAGTCTATCTATAAGCAGCGTCGTCTTTTTATGCAAGGTTTGGCAGGAGCTGCCGCCTTGCTCTCTTCCGGTACCGTTTCAGCCCTATCAGAATATGACTTCAAAGAAGACTGGCCTATCTACGCAGGCCCTGAGTGGATGCAGTCATCTATCAGGGCTGCTGAGCGTAATAATCGTTTCTCCTCGAATGAAAAGCCTGCCCCGTATCCTGATGTGATTTCGCACAACAATTTTTATGAATTCGGGCTTGGTAAGCAGGATCCGAGTCGTAAAGCTCAGCAGTTTAAAACGGATCCCTGGACAATAGAAGTTGAGGGGGAGGCAGAGAGAGTTGGTAAGTTTGCATTAGAGGATTTTATAAAACCGCATAAGTTCGAGGAAAGAATATATCGGTTACGTTGTGTTGAGGCATGGTCGATGGTTATTCCGTGGCTGGGGGTTCCTCTGGCGGATATTTTAAAACAGTTCCAGCCTACGAGTAAGGCAAAGTTTGTTGAGTTTACTACGCTGTATGATCCGCAGCAGATGCCAGGTCAAAAAGCTCTTTTCAGCTCCTTAGATTGGCCTTATGTTGAAGGGTTAAGAATAGATGAGGCGATGCATCCTTTGAGTTTCTTGGCTACAGGCCTTTATGGGAAAGCCTTACCGCCACAAAACGGAGCGCCACTGAGGTTGGTTGTTCCATGGAAATATGGATTCAAAAGTATTAAGTCGATAGTGAAGATTCGTTTCACTGAAACTATGCCTGAATCGACATGGAATCTTACCGCGCCCAAAGAGTACGGCTTTTTTGCTAATGTGAATCCTGAGGTTGACCATCCCAGATGGACGCAGGCATCTGAAAGGCGTTTGCCTTCATCTTTATTTTCGCCTAACCGAATTGAGACATTACCCTTTAATGGTTATGCGGAGGAGGTTGCTCATCTTTACAGTGGCATGGATTTACGTAAATGGTTTTAGGTATTAATCCTGCAAAAAGCAGGCTGGTTTGGTGCTGCGTTTTTTTGGGTTTGCTACTGCCATTATTACTATTGTCATATGACATTTATGCGCAGCAGTTAGGCGCTGATCCAGCTATAGAGATAGTAAAGTATTTGGGCACATGGGCCATTGTTTCATTATGGTTAAGCCTCTGGGTGGCGCCGTTGCGTCGAAGGTTGTCGCTTACTTGGCTAATGAGATTTCGTCGCATGTTTGGTTTATATGCATTCTTTTATAGTGTCCTGCATTTATTAGCATTCGCTACTTTTATAGTGGGGTGGCAGTTTGACATATTGCTGCAAGAGTTTTTGGAGCGGCCCTACATTGTAGTAGGTGCAGCGGCAGTGTTGTTTCTGCTGCCGCTTGCGGTCACGTCTACGAAAAAAATGCAGCGTCGCTTAGGGCGGCGTTGGATTCAATTACATAAGCTGGTGTATCTTATTTCAATCCTGGTAATGATTCATGTGTTATGGATGGTGAGAGCCAGTTACGAAGATGCCATCGTTTATGGTGGGTTTTTGCTGATTGCTTTGGCTGAGAGGGTCTGTTTTAGTTTTAAAAAGAATAAACAACGGCAGAAGGTTTGAATATGCTGTGTTTTTGGAATAATTTTCACTTTTTTAAGGCATGGCTGTTGACTCCTTTCGGGGAGTCTGTAGAATGCGCACCTCTTCCCAAGGAGGCTGCCAAAAAGCAGCATTGAGAGGGGAAGATGCTGGTAGATAACGCCTTGATAATTAACATT
>NZ_JBFIIH010000186.1:0-5493 GCF_041601355.1 Neptunomonas sp. | reverse complement strand
GAATTTCCCGCACGGGATCTTGCGGTTGCTAAGCAGTTTTTTGAAGAGGTTTTTAATTGGTCGTTTACCGATTATGGGACTGAGTACACAGCGTTTTCAGATGCTGGCTTGAAGGGTGGTTTTTTCAAAGCAGATTTGTCTTCAACCACTGCTAACGGGGCTGCGTTGATTGTTTTGTACAGCCCTGCGTTAGAGCTGACATTAAGCAACATAGAAAAAGCGGGTGGGGTTGTGGTTAAGCCTATCTTTGAATTTCCGGGAGGGCGACGTTTTCATTTCACAGATCCGAATGGAAATGAACTCGCCGTTTGGTCAGAATAAATTGGCTTAACACAGAAACTGGATGGCTGATACAGGGCTGATCTATAGTTATCAGCCCTATCGTATTGTTAAGCTTCTTTAATCAAGCGTGTTTGCTTAGCGTGTTTAGTTCTGCTTTTTAAGGAACTTGGTCAATAGAACGATACGTGTACCGTTGACCCGGCCTTCGATCTGATCTGGATTCGAGGTGAGAGAAATACCTCTGACAGCAGTACCACGTTTTGCTGTAAAGCCTGCGCCTTTAACATCTAAATCTTTAATCAAGGTGACGGTGTCACCCGCGTTAAGTACGGCTCCGTTACTATCTTTTGCGGGTGGATATTCATCATCCGAACCACTGTCAGCTTCTGCCCATGCTTTCGTCTCTTCATCGAGATACAGCATATCAATAAGGTCCTGCGCCCAGATTTCGCCCATGGAAGATAATTGTGACAGTTGTCTCCATGCCATTACCTGTACTGCGGGAACCTGACTCCACATGCTATCGTTGAGGCAACGCCAATGATTAACATTAATGGATTCAGGGTCATTTAGCTGACTGCTGCACGTGTCGCAAATCATTACAGATTGATCTGCTGTGCTGTCGGAAGGTAACACCTCAAAAATAGAAAGGTTTTCTGTAGCGGCGCATAATTCACATTTTGAATCGCAGCGCTGAATCAGAGTTTTTTCAATAGTCATGTTTTAATAACGCCTCATTTATGTGGGGTTATTATGCCAGAATGGCTTAGTAAAACCCAGATGAGGTCTGGTGTGAAAAATCATAATATTGATAAACATCAAGGTAGTTGCATTCAAAGTAGTTGCATTCACGGTTACGCCTTTATGAAGAAATTGAACAGCTAGCAAGTATGCAGACTCGTAAGTACGCAAGCAGTCAGTAGACAGGAGATGATCTTATGGATAAAAAATCGTTGGTTAAATACCTGCTGTCAAAGCCAGAAGCAATAGAAGACTACCCCTTTGGGCCTGATGTCAGTGTTTTTAAAGTTAAAGATAAGATGTTTGCGCTGTTGACTCGCCATCAGGGGCAGTTGAGTATCAATCTAAAAAGTGATCCTCAGGATGCGATTGAATTAAGAGATCTGTTCGATGCTGTTATTCCCGGATATCACATGAATAAACGCCATTGGAACACCGTTTTTGTAAATAATACGATTCCCGATGGTGAGCTGATGCGACAAATTGACTGTTCCTACGCCTTGGTTGTTAAGGGGTTAGTTAAAACGAAGCGGCTGGCTCTGGAGTTGTCTTATGGGACATCGATTCTTTACCAAGGGCTACGTGGTTAATAAGCGTGTGATAAACCCTGATTATCCCTTCTTGTTCTTTAGATTAAATTGGTAGGGGATAACGCTTATTTTTATCGCATAATGTGCCATTTTACGGTATAAGTTTACGTTAACGTCAAGATGTATTTTGCATTACATACTATAAAAACAGACTGGGTGATGGAGCGATAAATGCAAATTAAAGATAAAGTTTTTGTGATTACGGGCGGTGGACGCGGGCTGGGGCTTGCAATGGCTGAGCATTTGGCACAGCAAGGCGGTCAGTTAGCGTTAATTGATATCAATGCCGCGGATCTGGATGCCGCTGTGGCTAAGCTCCGGGAGATGGGCACTGAAGCACACGGATACGTTTGTAATATTACAGATGAAAAAGCGGTGGGGGATACTTTCGCTGCGATTATAAAAGATTTTGGTAAAATTCATGGGCTTGTCAATAATGCCGGTTTAATGCGTGACGGTATGCTGATCAAACTTAAGGAAGGTAAGCTGGTCAAGCGTATGGAGCTGGATCAATGGCAGTCGGTTGTTGATGTCAATATGACAGGTACTTTTCTCTGTGGCCGTGAAGCCGCAGGCATTATGGCGGAGCAGGGTGAAGGTGGCGTTATCGTCAATATCTCCTCTGTATCGCGCGCGGGTAATATAGGCCAGACAAACTACTCTGCGACCAAAGCGGCGGTAGCGACAATGATCGTTAGCTGGGCAGGTGAATTAGGTCGCTACGGAATTCGTACAGCAAGTATTGCTCCGGGTGTGATTGCCACTGAAATGACGGCACAAATGAAACCAGAAGCGATTGATCGTATGGTTCAGGCCGTGCCTTTGCGTCGTTTAGGTGAAGTCAGTGAAATGGCGCACACATTACAATATATCATTGAAAATGATTTCTTTACCGGCCGTGTTATTGA
The DNA here is from genome assembly GCF_041601355.1 of Neptunomonas sp. Taxonomy (GTDB): domain Bacteria; phylum Pseudomonadota; class Gammaproteobacteria; order Pseudomonadales; family Balneatricaceae; genus Neptunomonas. The sequence continues at coordinate 2,972 of NZ_JBFIIH010000186.1, read as the reverse complement.
GATGGATGGTGGTTTAAGAATCTGATTGTAACCGCGCGCTACACTGACGCGCTGCACTTACGCTCTACACTTAAAAGGCCCTTGTTAATAACAAGTGCCTTTTAAGTCATTGAATAATAATATTATTTTTTCCTGCCTTTGGCACTTTCTTCGTTTTTTTATTCGTATAGAATTATCAGTTTTTCTAAACTTGTGCTTAAATCAATGTATAGCTAATGCCAATATCTGAATTATTGCAGTTACATTGATGGAGTATGCTGTGTTTGGTTTTCAATTTAGAGCACTGACGCTGATAATAATTTTGTTGCCCGCATTGGCGAATGCGGAAATATATCGTTGGACGGATGAAACCGGCAAAGTGCATTACAGTGATAAAAAGCCTCCCGGAATCACAGCTGAGAAAAAAGCCTATGTTAATGTGGCGACGCCTTGGCGAAAAGTGCCCAGGCCTGAGCGCACAGCCGATGAGGAAGCAACAGACGATGTTACTAAGCAAGAGGAGGCAACAGTTAAATCACAAACCGATGAGGAACTTTCCAAGGATAAAAATGACAAACAGGGTAATAAGAAAACAAAACGTTTAAAAGCCAAGCTAACATGTGATGATTTAGAAAACTGCGAACAATCAGAACCGGTCAGACTTAATCAAAAAGATAAGTCATCATATACTCCAGCTAAACGGGTTGCTGACATTAAAGAAACCTATAAGAAAGCAAAAGAGGAATACCATAAAGACAATTAATTTGTTTAATGGTTTTTCCTGAAGCAATAAGTGGCCTTATATGGCAGAATTCAGAATCTAATTTACTTTCTATTTATTATTAATTACTAATATCGGTTTTCGAAGCCGGGCAGGAGGGCGATGCTATGTTCGATAATGATTCATTACATCCCAAATTTGTAGAAGCCATGCGTAAGCTTAAGGCAATGTCTGAAGAAGATCGTTTATCCGAATCAAATAAGGATTTGTTTGAGCAGGCGATGAATTATGCGCCTTTAGATATCCAGCCACAGCTGGTAGAGATAAAGAAAAAATATCAGGACCTTCATTAACACTTAATTTGATCTGCTTTTTTAGCTTTAAAGCCCTCTTCCTGAGGGCTTTTTTATGGGTGTGACCCGTGAATGAGAGGTGCTTTGTTCATTTACCCGACATGGTGTTTGCGCAGCGACTATGCAGAAAGGGCCGCTGACTGGAAAGGGCTATATTCCTGACATGAGCTTAATGAGTCCCAATGACTATGCTTGCTGCTGTGGACTGACATGGGAAGCAGTACCGTATGTGCCCCACTTAACATTTCACGAATAACTAAAAGACGGTATTGTTTTCTGTTGAGTGCGCAGCGTTCCGGAGGGAATGACTCATTCAGCATGGACGCTAAAGTTTTTCCGGTTTGGCATTGCTCGTTAGTTAGCCGGTCGCTGATGATGATCAGATCGGGTTTTTCATACGTAACAACATTCGTCATAAACTCAGCGACAGTATAAGCGTTTAAGCTGTCTTGTGTGACAATCTGGATACCTTTGTCAGCACCGCTTTCAATAGCCATTTCTATCTGTTTCTTGCTCTGATTTGAACCTATGGACACTACAATAATGCTATTCGAGGAATCAGCTCGCGAACCAAATGCTTCGTTTAATGCGGACTGAAGTGGATAGTCATGATCTGGTGACTGTAGTGGACGTTTAACAACGACAACAATTTTCATGGGCGCTCTCTCGTGATGTTATTCCACGATTGATAATCAAAAATTTCATGATCCCAGTAGAGCGTAAAAGGTTTGCGAGAGTTTGTCTGAATTCTTACCAATTGTAACAAGGGGGCAGAATGTACTGTTTTTGTTATAGAATTTGCAGATAAGTTTTTACAGGGTTAAAACATGTTGTTTCCTTCCCGGCTGGTTCAGCGATTTTTTCCAATCGTCTTGTTATTTATGTTGATGATATTTGGTGCAGTGTATATTTATTCTGTGCCTTTTATTAAAGACAAAGTCTATGAAATTGAGCGTAACTCGAGCCGTATCGCATTGGATAATGTTTTTACCATGGCCGATCGCATGTATGCGGATACGGAAAGCTATCAGCAGCAAGTGTTGGAATCCCATAAGCAGCGCCTGAAAATTGTTGTTTCGATGGCAGAGTCCTATATTGATCAGGTTTATCAGCAGGTTAAAGAAGGTGAGATTGATCTTGCTGCAGCGCGAGCCAACGTGTTTGAAATGCTGCGCCATTTTCAAAGTATTGATGGTGATTACATTTGGGTCGCCAGTTATGACTATCGTTTTTTATCACATCCTGATGAGCGCTTTCACGGCAAGGATGTTTCATCATTGAAGACTGATGATGGGGTTGTGGTGATACCTGAGATCATTGATGTCGCGAAAAGTCAGGGTGAAGGTTTTTATCAATACAAATGGAATCGTCTGGCAGAAAACAAGCAGCTGGATAAGTTGTCTTATGTAAAGAACTTTCCTGAGTGGGGGTTTGTGATGGGCTCAGGTATCTATCTTGAAGATGTTGCTGCAGAGTTAGAGGTTAAACGTAATCAGGCACTGGATGACTTACGTGAGAGCTTCAAACAGTTGCGGGTGGCTAAAACAGGTTATTTGTTTATTTTTGATGCGCGAACCAACATGCTGATCCATCCAAATCCTAATATTGATGGGACTAACATTGAGAGTTTGCTTAACCCGGTTACTCAAAAATCAATTGCAGATGATCTGATTAATGTGGCTGATACCGGTAAAGAGCTGTATTACAAATGGGATAAACCAGAAGATCCCGGTAACTATATTTATGAAAAATTATCGCTTGTACGTCACGTAAAGGGGTTTGATTGGTATATCTGTTCTACTGTGTATGTGGATGAGCTTAAAAGTAGTTCTGAACAATTAAGTGATCGCATTTTAAGCATTGCGCTAATATCGTTACTCGTCGCCATTGCTATGGCTTTCTTCTTTATCTATTGGGTG
>NZ_JBFIIH010000185.1:0-5533 GCF_041601355.1 Neptunomonas sp. | reverse complement strand
GTTTGGCGGTGTTGGTATTGAGATTAGCCTCGAAGATGGCTTCATTCGGGTTATCACTCCGATTGATGATACACCGGCGGTTAAGGCCGGTATTAAAGCCGGTGATTTAATTACCCGTATTGATAATGAACCTGTAAAAAGCATGGGCCTGGATGATGCAATTAATCGTATGCGGGGTAAGCCGGGCACCGAAATCATTCTCACTATTTTGCGTGAAGGTGAGGAAAAGCCAAGAAATATCAAAGTTATTCGTGACGTCATCAAGGTTACCAGTATTAAACACCGGAAGTTAGGTGATCAGTATGCCTATATCCGTATTACCCAGTTTCAGGGGAATACCGGTTCGGATCTAAAGCAGGTTTTACATAAAATTAAGTCACAAGGTGAGATAAAAGGCCTGGTGTTGGATATGCGTAATAATCCAGGTGGGGTGCTTCAGGCGGCTGTTGAAGTGGTAGATGCTTTTATTAATAAAGGCATGATTGTTTATACAAAAGGCCGCTTATCAAGCGCTGATACAGAGTTTTTAGCGACAGATGACATTGTGTTGGCGGATGTGCCCATGGCGGTATTGATAAACGGGGGCTCTGCGTCTGCTTCAGAGATCGTGGCCGGTGCACTTCAGGACCATAAACGTGCTGTTATTATGGGTACGGCAAGCTTTGGTAAAGGTTCAGTGCAAACCATTTTGCCTTTGACCGATCAGCGTGCTTTGAAGTTAACCACGGCACGCTACTTTACCCCCAGTGGTCGTTCAATTCAGGCACAAGGTATTCAGCCGGATGTGGTGGTAGAAGAGGCAGAATTAAAAAAATTACAAGTAAGGGCGTTTCCTAAAGAAAAGGACCTGTCAGGGCACTTGTTTAATGGCCAGGTTGATGAGTCTGAAGATGCACAGCTCGAGGATGCTGGCAAAAGTTTATCAGAGCGTGATTATCAACTCTATGAAGCGCTTAATTTACTTAAAGCATTAGCGATTGTTGGTAAAGTGACCTCCTCGTAATGATGCTGTTTGTGCGTTGGCTTGCCTGGGGTATTTATGCAATCAGCCTTAATAGTTTGGCTGATGATCTGGGTGCTGTAGCTCTGGATGCGATAGTTCAGCCGCGCATTGTTATTGTTATCGACGATATGGGTAATAATCTGGCTGAGGGTGAGGCTGCTTTAGCATTACCCGGGCCCGTCACATACGCTGTATTACCACACTCAGCTTATGGTCGGTCATTGGCGCTTGCGGCTAACCGCTTGGGTAAAGATGTGATGTTACATGTGCCCATGGCTAATACGCAGAATCTGAAATTAGGCCCCGGAGCGCTGACACAGGGCCTGAGTGAGGCGCGCTTTAAAGAGATCTTAAATGCTGGCCTGGATTCGGTTCCCTATGCAACAGGTTTGAATAACCACATGGGAAGTTTGTTAACACGCCAGCGTACCCCTATGAAATGGGTCATGGAAGTCGCCAAGTCCCGGGGACTCTTCTTTCTTGATAGTCGAACAACAGGGGGAAGTGTTGCCTGGGATACAGCGCGTAACGAAGGTGTGCCTGCGCTAAGCCGGGATATATTTCTCGATCATGAGCAGACAGAGGTATTTTTAAACCGTCAGTTTGTTCGTGCAGTGAAAATTGCCCGAAAATATGGTACTGCGATTGTAATAGGTCATCCTTATCCGATAACGACAACCTTTCTGCAGAAGGCAATTCCGGCATTGGATGAGGCTGGGGTACAATTAGTTTCGGCTCCAGCGCTGCTGATGCAGCAGCAACAAACAGCGCGTCTGCTAGAGTTGGCGAAAACACAACAACTCATTGATAATCAGCTGTTATCTGGCTGTGAACTGCCTGAAAAGCATGAGTGTTAAGTTCATTAATTTGCAGTTCGAAACAATCCTATGGCGAGCCGCTGCCATTGATCATTCCAGTTTTCAGTAGGTTTTCGTTGGAACTCGCTTCTTACAAATTGACGGATCCGACCTTCAATGACTGATATCAGCAGGTTTGAAGTGATAGCGGCGGTGGTTTCTGTGCGTAGACCTTCTTTAAACTCTGCCTCACGCATAATCTGCTTTAATTGCGTTTCCAATCGTTCAAAAAATTGGTTTACACGATGCCGCAGCCGTTCTGTTTCACCGGCGAGCGCATCTCCGGTCAGTATGCGCGCCATACCCGGATTACGTTCAACAAAAGCCAATACCAACGTCAGGATCTGTTCACATTGGCGTATTGCAGGACTGTTTGATGAGCTGATCAGGTTAGCCCGGGAGAAAATAGTCTCTTCAATGAAGCCAATCAGGCCTTCAAACATGCGTGCTTTACTCGGGAAGTGGCGATACAGAGCTGCCTCTGAAACGCCTACTTCCTTCGCCAATGCCGCTGTAGTGATACGTTGGCCGTGATTGGACTCTAGCATGCGGGCGAGCGCTTGGAGAATCTGCTCGCTTCTGGACACTTTAGTGCTCTCTTTCGAGTTTTCTTTTGTGCTCTCGCTCATGTAAAACCTGCTACAGGGTGCGGTTTGTTATTAATGTACCTACACCTTCGTCGGTAAATATTTCCAATAAGCATGAGTGCTCAACACGGCCATCAATAATATGAGCGCTGACTACGCCACTTTTGACAGCGCTGAGTGCGCAATCAATTTTTGGTAGCATGCCGCCATAGATAGTGCCGTCTGCGATGAGTTCGTCCACTTGCTTTGTGGATAAACCGGTCAGAACATTGCCCTCTTTATCCATTACACCAGCAATATTGGTCAGCAGCATTAGCTTTTCTGCTTTCAGTACTTCAGCCACTTTACCGGCGACTAAATCCGCATTGATATTGTAAGAAGCGCCGTCAGAACCTACACCGATAGGGGCGATCACTGGGATAAAGTCGGAGTCTGCCAGCATGTCCAGAACGGCTGTATTGACATGTTCGACTTCACCCACGTGGCCTATATCGATGATTTCAGGGGCTTCCATCTCGGGTGTTTTGTGTTTTACCCGGAGTTTTCTTGCACCGAGCAAATGACCATCTTTACCCGTAAGGCCGATCGCCTTGCCGCCATTGCTATTGATCAGGCCAACAATCTCTTTGTTAACCATGCCGCCGAGTACCATCTCTACGACATCCATAGTTTTAGAGTCAGTGACTCGCATGCCGTTGATGAAGTGCGACTCAATGTTTAACTTTTTCAGCAGGTCGCCAATTTGTGGTCCGCCGCCATGCACAACGATAGGGTTCAGTCCAATCAGTTTCATCATGACGATGTCGCGTGCGAAGCTATTTTTTAATTTGTCATCGGTCATGGCGTTGCCGCCATACTTGATCACAATGGTTTTACCCACAAAGCGCTGGATATAAGGAACCGCTTCGCTGAGTACCTCTGCGGTCTGCATGGCTTGTTGGCGATTTAATGGCATGGCGTTTTCTACTCCTGAAAATAATGCTTATTCGTTGGGAATGGTGAGGCTTGGATCAACGGCAAATAAGCGCTCCTGAAACTGATCCCTAATTCGCTTGAGGGCCGATTCATTGGCTGCTTCAAAGCGTAGTACTAACACTGGCGTGGTATTCGATGCCCTGACCAGTCCCCAGCCATCAGGGTAATCTACCCGTATACCGTCGATACGGCTGGCGATACCGTCTGGATACTCAAGTGCCTGGAGCTTAGCGACAATGCCGAACTTGTTATCATCACGTACATCAATATTCAGCTCCGGGGTGCTGATATCTTCAGGATAGTGGGCGAAAATTTCATCGAGTGTTTCGGTGCGGGTGGATAATATTTCCAGTAAACGAGCAGCACTGTATAAACCATCATCAAAACCGAACCAGCGCTCTTTGAAGAATATATGGCCGCTCATTTCACCCGCGAGCAGTGCCCCGGATGATTTCATTTTACGTTTGATGAGTGAATGGCCGGTCTTCCACATCGTTGCTTTCCCGCCCGCTTTGCGGATCACGTCGCCTAATAAGCGAGAGCATTTGACATCATATATGATTTCCGAGCCAGGGTTGCGTTGTAGTATGTCCTCTGCAAACAGCATCATGACACGATCCGGATAGATCATGGCGCCGCTGGATGTGATAACACCAACGCGATCCCCGTCACCGTCAAATGCCAGGCCAAGATCTGCTTTATGTTCTTTTACGGCGGCAATACAGTCAATGAGGTTGGCCGGTTTGCTTGGATCCGGGTGGTGGTTAGGGAAGTTTCCGTCCACATCACAATACAGTGGAATAACGTCGCAACCCAGCTGTTCAATCAACCGGGGTGCGATGTCGCCGGGAATACCGTTTCCGCAATCAATCACAACTTTTAGTTTGCGTTTAAGGCGGATATCTTCGCTGACACGCTTGCGGTACTGCGGGCGAATATCTATCTTGCCAAGTTCTCCTTTGCCTTGCGTGTAATCTCGTTGCAGTATACGATGTTTCAGTGCCTGAATCTCTTCACCTGCCAGAGTATTACCGCCGAGCATCATTTTGAAGCCATTATAATTGCTGGGGTTGTGACTTCCGGTAATCATAATACCGGTTTGGCTGTCGGTGTGATGGGCAGCGAAGTACAACAGAGGGGTAGGGATATATCCGGCATCTGTGACATCTGCACCACCTTCACGCAATCCCTGAATCAGCACATCTTTTAAGCGAGGGCAGGATAAACGTCCATCTGCACCCACAACGACAGTTTTAATCTGTTGCTGTTGTGCTTGCGCGGCAAATGCACGGCCCAGATGATAGACCACTGGATCAGTCAGTGCTTCATCTACAATGCCGCGAATGTCATAAGCGCGGAAAATTTCCTGATCAAGGTGCTCGAGTGTATATGTCATTTGGTCATCCCTGTAAAAGTCATGAGCGGCCAGACGAGCCAAACCCGCCGTCGCCACGCTCAGTATCGGTGAAAGTGTCTACAATCTCAAAGTCAGCCTGAACCACCGGCACCAGTACCAACTGAGCAATGCGTTCACCTGGCTCAACGGTAAAGGCGGTGTCGCCACGATTCCAGCAGGATACAAAGAGCTGTCCCTGGTAGTCGGAATCGATCAGCCCGACCAAATTTCCCAATACGATTCCATGCTTATGTCCCAGGCCTGAGCGAGGAAGGATCATCGCGCAGAGTGATGGATCTTCTATATGAATAGCCATACCGGTTGGAATCAGCTCAGTCTGTCCCGGTGACAAGGACAATGCCTCATTGAGACAGGCGCGTAGATCCAGTCCTGCTGACCCTGGTGTTGCATAGTTGGGTAGAGGAAAGGCCTGACCAATACGATCGTCCAGAATTTTAACCTGTATTTTTTTCATTTTTCTGTCTTGTATAGTAATGATATTTGTTCAATAAGCTGTGTTGCCAACTGGCGCTTGCTGGTTTGCGGAATATCAATTTGAGTGGTGTGAGTGACTAAGGTGACGGCGTTTTCGTCACTATTGAAACCAATACCAGCCTGAGACACATCGTTGGCAATAATCATATCCAGGTTTTTACGGTCTAGTTTGCCTCGGGCATAGCTAATGACATCGCGTGTTTCGGCGGCAAAGCCGATG
>NZ_JBFIIH010000184.1:0-5540 GCF_041601355.1 Neptunomonas sp. | reverse complement strand
CCAGAGCCAGAGCCAGAGCCAGAGCCAGAGCCAGAGCCAGAGCCAGAGCCAGAGCCAGAGCCAGAGTCAGAGCCAGAGCCAGAGCCAGAGCCAGAGCCAGAGCCAGAACCTCTACTTATGGATGGGGAGCTGAATTGTGTTTTAGTGAATGTCTGTGGGCTTAAGTTGGCGATACCCTTTGAAAGCATCGAAGGCGCCTTGTCTTTGAGCTCAGTGACATTCCGGCTGGATAACAACTATGAATGGATACTGGGTAGCTTTGTGCGCGGATCTATTCAAAGCAAAATAGTAGATACAGGTTGTTGGATCTTGTCCGATAGGTATGATCCTGCTAAATCACGTTATGCAGAACTGCTTGTACTTGAAGGAAAACGCTGGGCATTGACCTGTGATGATCTTGAAAAGTCGGTGCGTATACCGCACAGTAGTATTAATATTAATGCCGATAAGCAGAATCGACCCTGGTTGCTGGGTACCTATATGCAAGAGCGTTGTGCAGTTGTTGACGTAGATCTGCTGATTAAACAGTTTGAGCTGGCGTCAGGCAATCGTTGAGTTGAGTGATGTTCAGTTATGTGCAGTTTTGTGCACTTATATAAGTCTCTTTAAATGTTGTTGGTGTGGATAAGGGCAGTGTATTGGCAGAATCTAGTATGTGGGTAGTCTCTTTCTTAAGTGTCATGGTTATGTTGTTTGCAGGACTAAGTATCTATACTTTCTTCCGGCAAAAACAGCACGAGCGACAATATAAAGCCTTGGTTACTGTATTACGTAATGAGATACGTTCGATAACCGGCAGTTCAATTGGTATGGGAAAGCGCTTGGTTGATATCGAGCAAAAGCTCAATATTACGGTCGAAAAGCAGTTAGAACTTGAGAACAGGGATCCAGGTGATTTGGCCTATAATCAGGCGGCTCGTTTAATGGAAATGGGCGCTGATGTGGATGATCTAGTTAAAGATTGTGGTATCGGGCGGCCGGAAGCGGAGTTAATGGCCCTGTTACATAAAGAATTGCACACGCATCAGGGTATTGAACATAAGTAATCATTAATACTTTTTGAAAAGTCTACGCGTTATTTTTTGTTTTTAAGATTGTATGCAAATGCAATCACTTCGGCGATAGCTCTGTACAAGGCTTCAGGGATCTCGTCACCTACCTCTAGCCGAATAAGTACTTCTAATAGCTCTGGGCTTTGGTGAATATGGATTTCATGCTCCTTTGCCAGTTCGAGTATTTGTTTCGCTATATCTCCTTTTCCTCTGGCAACCACCTTCGGAGCAGATGAAGACCCATGGTTGTATTTTAAGGCGACGACTGAGTCGATTTCATCTTCTGGATTCATGTTTTTATATCTATTAATTGTTTCTGTATAGGGGATAGTTGCGGCCCTTGTTCGCCTTGCCTGCAGGCCAGTGCCGGCACTGTTAATCCGAGTGCGGTGAGTTGTGTTCTGAAGCTCTCCAGCTGGCTTCTGACGAAGGTGGCCGTGTCATTGTTGGCGCAAGTGAAAGCGGCGGAAATCTCATTTTGTTCTTGATTTAAACTGAGCTCTGCGTCGATACTGCCGGATTCTTCCAGGTCAAAATGTAGCCTGACTTTCCATATCGTTTCGGGTTCGTCACGGCTGTTTTTCTGACTTCGCTGGCTTATGCGTAATTCAACATTTTCAAGTGAGTTTTGATTCTGAACGGGTAGGTCCAGCTGAAAAAAACGTTCATTTGTTTCTACTCTTTCTTGCCGGTGTTGCAAACTATGTAACTGATTTGAGGTAATGCGTGCGAGCATTTTTTCAATCGTTGTTTGGATGACCTGCTTTTGCGCATCAGGGAGTTGCCCGGCTAATGCCTGCATTTTTCCCAGAAACTGCTTCATATCTTTAGCCGGAGGTTGTTGGTTGGCCAACTTGTTTTCTGTGAAAAGCCCACCGTAACCAATATTTTGTTTAATAGCTTGCTGTGCTTCTGCTGCACCCGGCTGTACACCAAATAGCAGCATTAATGATTGAACTACCTTGTCGATCTGGCCTGCAGCGCCGGCAGTGCTTGCCTGGGTGCTGTTGAGAATTTGTTGCACGCCGCTGGTTAGCGTGATCTGCTGTGGCAGTAATTCACGCATGCTGTTTTCAACGGTCTGGGTTTGGCTTGAGGTGAGCGTTAGCGCTGATGTGGTAGGTGCTGATGAAATAGGTTGTGACCAGCGTATTAAGAGTTGGTCGTTAGTGCTACGCGATATCTGAACCTGTTGTAATGGTGGTAGATTAGCCGATGTTTTCAGTGTAATGGTTTCCCCTGTTATCTTAAGCGTCATTATATTGACGGCGGGGTCAGTATTGTATTTTGTAGCTGCTGGTTGGGGCTGGGCTTGTGTTGTTGGCGCTGTTGGGGTTGTTGGAGTTGCCAGAGATGTTTGATTTGTCAAAGGTGCTTGGGTCGGCGCTGTAGTAGTAACGGAAGTATTAACAGAAGCGGTAACAACAGCTGCACGAGTAACACTAGTCGCTTGAGTGCCTGACGGTGCCTGAGGTGTCTGGCTTGCTGTTTGGGGCGTCTGAGCCGGTTGAGAGATTGGCGGTGACGGTGGTGTTTGTGATGCCGCAGGCGTCGCTTGGGTGTTGGCTGCAGTTGCAGGAGGTGTAGGAGTTGTTGGGGCTGCTGAAGTCGTTTGAGAAGTCGCGGCCAGTGCCTGAGGTGTCACTGAAGCCTGTGCCGGTGTTTGTGCGGGCACGGTTGGGCCAGGCATTGTTTGGTTGGGAGGTATTTGAGGTGCTGATGTTTGTAATGGTGTGTTCGCTGACAAAGGCGGTTGGGCTTGTTGGGAAAGTGTTGTTTGAGGTTGAGTAGATGTCTGCTGTGGCCCGTTAGTCTGGGGTGTGAGGGTGTGCGATTGTGATTGCAGAGTCGGAGTCGTCTGCCCCGGCGTTTGTGTGACTACCTGGGCACTAATAGAATGTCCGGTGGGAATAAGGCGATTCAAACGACTGGAGTCATCGCCCGAGCGGATAACCGGCGTTGCTGTTGTTTGATACGTCTGGCTATTTTGAGGTTTATCTGCACCGCCAGAAATACCTGTCTTGCCGCTGTTTGTAGCATTGATTGTAACCGAGAGCTGTCCATCAGTGGACCTTGCCAGAGTTACCTGGCTACCCTGTGCAATGGGTTGTTGCACTTTGAGTTCCATCAGTACGCTATTGGCTTCTAACTTAAGTCTGAATACATTAGGGCTGAGCTGATCCTGAGAGACCTGTTTGACGGTGGCTTGTAAAGTTCCCCCTGCCGGTATCAGCTTTTCACTGCTTGCGGTGCGCGAGTTCCCTGTAGAATCGAGCAGGGCCAGTGATTGTGGTGTGATAGTGCTCATTAATAGATACTTTTTATATGAAATCTGATCATGAGCAAGCCCCTGCTGAGTTTAATTTGTATATAATGCCCTGTTTATGCATCGGCCAGTAATTAATAAAGTGTAGCGTGAACCTTTTTTATATGCAGTTTATATGCAGTTAATACGCAGATTTTGAGGGAAAGTTGTTGTCGCAGCCATTATTAAAAGTTGTCGATCTGTTTTGTGAGCGAGATGAGCGCACCTTGTTTGATGGGCTGGCATTTACGCTGGCTGCAGGCGAACTGATGCAGATAGAAGGGGCAAATGGTAGTGGGAAAACCACGCTGTTAAGAATACTGAGCGGTCTTTCCAATGATTTTGAAGGTGAAATATACTGGCGTGGCAAGCTGATAGAGAAAATGAAGGATGAGTTTTTATCTTCCATGCTCTATTTCGGCCATCAGCCAGGCGTTAAAGGTATGTTGACACCCGTGGAGAATTTGCAATGGTACAGTGCTATTCATCCGGCATTATCAGCAGAGAAAATTTTAGTCGCACTTGATGCTGTAGGTCTCAAAGGATATGAAGATGTGCCTTGTCACTCTTTATCCGCAGGGCAGAATCGACGGGTAAGTTTGGCTCGTTTATATATGAATACGGCTACGCTGTGGATTTTGGATGAGCCATTTACTGCAATCGATAAGCATGGTGTTGCTGCTAAAGAAAAGTGGCTGGCAGGTCATGTGGCTGCGGGCGGGAGTGTTATTTTAACGACCCATCATGATTTAACTTCATGCGGGCCCGTGACAAAGATTAATCTTGACCAATTAATGGGAACTTGATGGCTGAATTGTGTACTAACTCAGCGGAAATATCGTTGGGCCAATTGTTCTCTGCTGTTTTAAAAAGAGACTTGTTGCTGTCTTTCAGACGTAAAAGTGATCTGGTTAATCCACTGATCTTTTTCTTAATGGTGGCAACGTTATTTCCGCTAGGAGTAAGCCCGGAACCGACTTTTTTAGCGGATGTGGCGCCTGGTGTGGTCTGGGTCGCGGCATTATTGGCAACACTTTTGTCACTGGATGGAATATTCCGTTCGGATTATGACGACGGTACTTTAGAACAAGTGATTTTAAGCCCCCAGCCACTTATGGTTGTTTGCCTGGCTAAAGTGATGGCGCATTGGATGACCACCGGATTACCGCTAGCCTTGATGTCTCCGCTGTTGGGTGTGATGTTGTTTTTACCCACGGGTGCGATGTTCGGGCTGGTCGTGAGTTTGTTGATCGGCACCTTTGTGCTAAGTCTGATCGGTGCCATTGGCGCGGGTCTGACGGTTGGTTTGAAGCGGGGTGGTGTGTTGATTTCTCTGTTAGTGCTGCCACTGTATATTCCTGTGCTTATTTTTGGTTCGGGTGCAGTGCAGGCAGCAGTAGCCGGTTTGCCTTTAGCGGGTTATCTGGCGATATTGGGTGCCATGTTGGCGTTGGGTATTGTATTGGCGCCGCTGGCAATTAGCGCGGCTGTACGAATTTCTGTGACGGGTTAAGAGATGATGAAATATGGCAGGAAGTAATTGGTTACCCCGCTGGTTCTATCAGTTGGCGTCACCTCGTTGGTGTTATGACATTACCGGTAAATTACTTCCGGGTTTCTTGATTGCTGCTGTTTTGCTGCTGGTTGCCGGGCTTGTCTGGGCATTAGCCTTTGCTCCACCGGATTATCAGCAGGGCAATAGCTTCCGCATTATGTATATCCATGTGCCCTCCGCCTTATTAGCGCAATCCTGCTATATGTTAATGGCGATTGCCGGTGCGGTAGGCCTTATCTGGAAAATAAAAGTAGCAGATATGGTGGCTTTTGCCTGTGCCCCGATTGGGGCTTCCATTGCAGTAATGGCGCTGGCAACCGGTGCAATCTGGGGTAAACCAACCTGGGGATCCTGGTGGGTATGGGACGCGCGGCTGACATCAATGTTAATTTTGCTGTTTCTCTATATGGGTGTGATGGCCTTGTACGCTGCGATGGATAATGAAACAACGGCAGCGAAAGCCGCTTCTGTTTTATCCTTGGTCGGTTTGGTTAACATTCCTATCATTAAGTATTCCGTAGACTGGTGGAATACCCTGCATCAGCCAGCCACCTTCACCTTAACAGAAAAGCCAGCGATGCCGGTTGAGATGTGGTTGCCTCTGTTAGTGATGGTCTTGGGGTTCTAT
>NZ_JBFIIH010000183.1:0-5547 GCF_041601355.1 Neptunomonas sp. | reverse complement strand
CTGCGATACCTTTTCATGCTTTGCTTCTCCGGCAATGGCGATAACCTTTGCACCCCTGCGTTTAGATAACTGCACCGAAGCAGAGCCCACACCTCCTGATGCTCCCACGACCAAGACCGTTTCGCCTGATTTTACATCAGCACGGTGGATCATGTTCTCAGATGTGCCATAAGCGCAAGGTATGCTGCCAAGCTCTGCATCCGTCCAGTCACAGATCACCGGGAACACTTCGCTCGCCCGGACTTTTACATATTGAGCAAACGCACCATCAAAATCTGATCCCATCCAGACATTATCTAAGGAGCCAAAACCGTGTTCACGAATACACGGACGAATAAGTACCCGCTTACCCATAAGCCCAACGTCAACATCGCTTGCCACACTCACCACTAGTCCACAGCAATCGGTGCCTTGAATCAACGGGAAAGACGTTTGCTTATTCCAGCCACCGTCTGCCTTTTGAGCCGCGAGCTCTTCCTTCGACTCCGATGTGTCGTTAGTAGAGCCCTTAACTGATGAAGAATACCATCCCAGCCTCGTATTGATCTCCGTGTTGTTAACGCCGGCAGCCAATACTTTAACCAACACCTCCCCTTTACTGATCTGAGGAACTGCAACCTCTTTGCAGACCAATTGCTCATAACCACCATTGCCGGTGGTTATAATAGCGGTCATAGAACGATCGAGCATGCTTTGAACTCCTTTTATCTTATGTCTGTTTAACTTCGTTTATCTGTTAAGTATATGAAAAGACCTAATGCTGATAAAAGGAATGCCGTACTGATAATAATTGCTACCGGGTAGTATAAATTACCGGCCAAATCCAATTGACTATATTTAATGACCATAATCAACCCTTCCAGAGATAAAGCAACGCAAACAGTTCCGATAAAACGGGGGAGTGTTTCCCGCAAGGTTCCGACAGCGTCTTTCTCATCGTCTTCGATAGGGCCTGAGTATTCTTTATTTATAATCAAGGCTAATTCAAAAACAGCTAATCCGATAATTCCCGTATTTATACTACTCAATAACACCTCAGTGATATTTTCTTTATTGATTATACCTTCCACAACGTTGAAAAATAATGAAAAAATAATAACCACAGCTAATCCAAAAAATATCAGTGTGAAAACTTTTGCAAAAGCCGTTCTTATTAATGACGCGCTTGAATTATTCATTACATCCTCTGGTAAAACGTAAAATATCCGTTTGAAAAAAATAGCAGCAAGCTACATATGCAGTTTTCGCTGATGCCTGGCTTCCACATCTGAAATATTCCTGGTTGCAAAGTAATATTAAAGTCTTGAAGTTTGAACGACCTAATCATAAGTCAAAGAGGGTATGATGCGTATCAATATAATTTATATATATTGGCCTCAACCGATACGAATCATGTTGATTTATTTGAGACGGCGCACACGTGTTACGAGGCAGGTCCTATCTATTGCTCCGCTCCAGGGAAACTCATGACGACCGCAGGCAGCGCCGCTGGCTGCCCCCTGCATAATTCGAGTCAGGATTGACGCATCACTATGACCAATAATACGGCTTGAGATTCTTCATAGTTCTTATTTGAAATGAACCCTCTGATATCATTAGCTTAACCGATTCAGACATTCCGCAGTTATTCAACTGCCACACAACCAGTAGACCTCAGTTAACGAAAAAAGCAGCACTGGGCTATCTTTAATGGCTTATTTGCACATCATTTGGGAACGGCCTACCTTGATTAGCTTCAAGGTAATCTTTAAGACTGAGTAAGAATACTGCCCACTTAGTGCTGCAATGTGCCAGAAAGTCAGTAGACTCTTTCCAATGAGAGTGCGTAAAACGAACATAGGTTTGGTCATCACCGGCTTGTATTTGGAAAAGTATTTCGGTGCCCATCCACGCTTCCGGTGTGCTACCAGAATGCTTCCAGCGCACTGTTTTATTTTCAACAAGTTCTGTCACTGAAAAATCAGGACCGCCGCCATTAAAACGAAATTTAATGATAGAACCAACATTGCCTGCCCCGGATATATCGTTAGTCCACCAATTAGTGAGTCCTTCATCTGTAGTCAATGCGTGATAAATTTTCTCAGGAGATGCCTTGATACCGACCTGGTGGTTAATTTCAAACATAATATTTTCCTGAATTGTGATTGGCGTTCAACACTCAAGAAGGCCACCAATAAGCGCCATAATCAGTGACAATTGCAACAAAAACCTAGCAAGCTAGTTTTTTGCAGGCTTATCGTCAGTCTCAAGCTTACCCGACAATTGACCAAGCACGTAACCAACAATACCACTGAGTATTGCCCCCGTAATATTGCCTTCAAGTCGGCCTGCTAAACTTAAAACAACCGTTGCAGCAATGACACCGATGACAGTAACAACTTTGAAAAATGCAGGACTTTTCAGGATACCTGAAATACTTTCATTTGATTTTGCCACTGAACTCCAGAACATGCCCCACATGACAACAAGACCAACCGTAGCGAGTATTGAAAGGCCCACAATATATTCGGCGGTTAATCCAACTGCGCTTCCGGCAACTATGTCTGATTCCATTATATCTCTCCGCTAATCCTTCTATGGCAAACCTACCGACCTGCACTCTTCACGCCTAACGCCTGAATCAGTCGCGCTATGATTAGAGACATCAGCGTCAAACGTCACAGATCATACCATTGCTACTTATCGAGCTATTTAGCTACATAGCTATCAGCAAACTTCGCGCCAATAGTCCTCATTACCTAATGGATTGAAATAAATAGGAATATCCTTCATCACAGCATCGCTCATGCATCTAAGCGGGTCAAAATTAACCCGCCATACTCAACAAACAATCACAAAAGGCTGATCTTTTTACGGACTATCAAAGGGTTACTAATGAACGGAGCCGGGGCATAATCAACCCGCCTATTGCAGGTATCAAAGGCAGTTACTCTCATTTTAAAAATGAAAACTACGAGGCCTTACAAACCTTACATCCTTGTGATTATTCAATTTAAAAAGAAGGGACTAAATAACTGCACGCCCCATTTATTCGCTTCAGAAGGCTCTGAAGTGTTAGCCGATATGTCATGCAAACATTGCATCGCAACGTCTCTGCATCTCGTCAAAAGTTACATCTTCGATGTGCGACATTATATGCCACTTGTGTCCGAAGGGATCCAGAAATACCCCCACACGTAAACCGTAAAATTCATCTTTAACCGGCATAGTTCCTGTTGCACCTGAATCAAGTGCAAGTTGGTAGGTTGCATCAACATCATCTACGTATAGGGCGATGGTTACAGGGGTTCCGCCTAAAGTCGCCGGGCTGGTGTTACCCCATTCGATATTCTCTTCAGATAACATGAATTTGGCATCGCCAATTTGCATCTCGGCATGCCCGATCACACCACCAGGCATCACCAAACGCCCGATCTCTTTTGCGCCGAATACCCGTGTATAAAACTGAATGGCAGTATCTGCACCTTTAATAATCAGATAAGGGGTAATACCATGATCGCCTTTGGGAATAGGTTTTGAAGTTGTCATTTTCGCTCTCCTTTTGAGGTTCGAGGATATGCTTTTATCAGGCCTTTCCCCTGCCTCGCAGTCACACTGAGCTAAAGGGCAATAAAACCAATAAAAGAGCAGATCCATGATTTTCTACGATAGCACTCTATAACCTTCCACTGAATCAAGTTAACCTAAAAACAATTGCGCGCATGTGATAAGTAAGCCTGAATCTAAAACTTACGCCCTCCAGGGCTATTTGATATGCGCGCTGTGTATCTTAAGTATTCAGAAGTTATGTATTCGCTGCCTGAGCATCAACTCAGGAGAAAATTCAATGTTCATCCCTGCTTGTTATCCTCTGTTTCCAGTACAGGCTTATAATCCCAATCGCGAACATCTTGTATTAGTTCTTCAACTTCTTCAGACGGAACTTCGAGTAACTGCAAGGCCATCTCGCCTAGACGCAGGCTCGCTTCAATTGTTTCCGGGTAGGCATAGCTTGCACCGGCTTTCAACAGACTCCCACTCATCTCAAGATCCCTGGCGCGCGCGATAACCGGAGTCTGCGGACAGATTCTTCCCAAAAACGAAATCGCATTCAACGCCGTGTGGGGGTTATCAACGGTAAGTACGACGAGAGCGGCACGATCCAAGTGAATGACAGAGAGTAATTCCGGATCGGAAATGTCACCAAAAGATACCTTATGCCCCATAGCCCTGCCTTGCTTTACCCGCTCCGGATCCGTATCAAAGGCCACAAACGGAATACCCTTTGAATGCAATAATACGCCAATAGTATGACCAACACGGCCATAGCCACCAATCACAACTTGCTTTTCCGGAGAGTCCAGCGAATCCGCAATTCCGGAATGCTCACCAGGCGGTCTGCCAACCATCCATGCCGCAATAACGCCATTAAAACGGATGAGCGCCGCACCAGCAATCAGCGAAAGTAGCACAGAAGTGATCAATATCTGCCCCAATTGCCCGTCGATCACAGAGGAGTCCAACGCGATAGCGATGAGAGCGAGACCAAACTCACCACCCACGCTTAACAATAATCCGGTGCGCCAGGCAACCTGAACATCAATCCCGCTCTTGCGTACCATCCCGGCCACGATCAGTAACTTGCTGGTCAGGATGAGCAATGCGCCGAGCAACGACCAATGCCATATTGGCAGTATCGCGGCTGGCTCAATAAGCATCCCGATACCAATAAAAAACAGCCCCAGCAATACATCACGGAAAGGACGTATGCTCGATTCAACCTGATGGCGAAATTCCGTATCGCCCAGCATCATCCCGGCAAGAAACCCACCGAATGCCAGAGACAAGCCCAGGCTGTTGGTAGCCCATGCCGCGAGCAATACGACTAACAGCACCGCCAGTGTGAAAATCTCCAGATTCATGCGTTTCGAAACCAGATGAAACAGGGGACCCAACAGCCAGCGTCCGGCAAAGAAAACCAGCGCGAATGCTACTACTGCTTTAACCAGCGCCCATACAAGGGCACCCAGCAGAACATCGGCTGCCACTGAAACACCCAGCACAGGGATGATCACCAAAAAAGGAACGGCGGTGACGTCCTGAAATACCGACATAGCGACTCCGAGACGACCATGCTGAGAGTTCTCTTCACCTTGTTCCTTCAACAGGCTGGCAATGATGATAGTCGAGGATTGGGCGAAGACAGCACCGAAGACGAACGCTGCAGGGACAGGCAACCCTGCGAGCCACACGAGTATTCCAACAAGCAAGGTAGTGAGGAAAACCTGGGCGCTTCCCAACCCAAGAACCTGATGCCGCAGCGCATTCAATTGGGGTAATGAGAAACTAAGCCCGATCGTAAATAGCAAAAAGACGACGCCAAATTCTGCCAGCGATGAGAATTGCTGCAATGCAACCGTTGGCCCCAGCGTATGTGGTCCAAGAATCACCCCCACCAGCAAATAGCCGAGACTGGTGGGTATCTGAAGGCGCTGAAAAGCCACAACGACAGCAATTGTCACGGCCAGCAAAAGGAGAATTTGTGTGAGATGTTCCATCATTAATTGT
>NZ_JBFIIH010000182.1:0-5629 GCF_041601355.1 Neptunomonas sp. | reverse complement strand
TCAATAAGTAGTACGCATTTCAGTCGGGTCTCGTCAGCTAGGCATTTGTAAAACTGTACTGGATTCATATTGAGGCCTTGATTATCGCTAAAGAAAACATATATGAAATATTATATATATGAAATTTCATACATGTAAAGAGGATTTATACATTTCCCAGCTATCTAAACCCCTGAAAGCGAACGTTGAGTGCACGGAAGAGCATGTCAGGTGTTGCGACAAAGCGTATCTTACCTAAAGGAAAATCCGCGCCTAAAAGTAGGCTGGATTAAGCACACTGTCCCAGGAATCCCTAAAGCGTGATAGCGAACCATTAACAAGGGCTTATTAGCATCTCCAATCAGGTCATTGCACCCTGAAGGATTGCCGGCCTTTTCCATGAAATTGAAATCTTATTGCTGCAGCGAAGATGTTTACTATCTTGCGGAGAATTTTCTGTTTAGCTGTATAAAATGCTTCAGTTGAAGTGTGGTTTGAAATGAAACAAAAGGGCTATATAGCCCCTTTGTTATGATCCTATGGATCAAATAGTGGGTTTGCTTTGGCGGAGTTGCTCCTGCCATAGAGACTCCAGAGAGCCTGGATGCGTTGCCCCGTATATGGCTTGCTGATTACCGCTATGCCAGGCCCACAACTGGTTACCAAAATCAAAATGCCACCATTCGCTTGGCAAATTTGTGAACCCTGCATCAATCATTACATTGTAGAGAACCCGGCGATTGTCACGGGCAATTTTTTGCTCTGGGCTGAGTGAGCTAACTCCTTCCAAGCTTGCTGTGTACGAGAGTGGGCTTGCTTCGTCAAACTTCGTTCCCATATTTAATATTCGTCCGTCTTGATCCGCTAGCGTCAGATCGATTGAACCACCCGTTAAGTGAGGGCTTGGCGCAGACGTTAAATTGCTAGGTGGCGACACTAGGTTTCTTGCTTCGGATGCTAATTCTTCGGAGCTGGCATCAGGGTAGGTGTGCTCCATTAGGTTGATCAAGGTATCGTATAAGTGTTGTTGAACAGAAAAGGGACGCCAGCCATCGAGTATTACCAAGCGAAATTCACTTGGTAATTGAGAAGCTGCATGTACTATTCGATTATAAACACTAAGCCGAAGATGGCATTCAGGTGGTGCACTCGGTATCCCCATTTTGAAATATGCCGGATAGACGAGTACCGTTCCTTGTAGCAAACTGGCCGGTTGAAGTGCTTCTTTACATTCTGTAATTGGTATTTTTCTGAGTTTTTCCCAATCAGGCTGAGGTATGTTGGGAATAGCGACGCATTGAAGTTTTTTCATCTGATTAGCCTACTAAGTTGGGAAGAAGCAACGTAATTTGCGGAAACAGAATTAGCAGTAAAAGAACGCCAATTGCTAACAAAACGAAAGGCCAAATTGATTTAAACATCTCAATGATCTCAAGGTCGCTCACCGCCGCCGCAACAAACACGCATGCCCCCATAGGTGGAGTAATCAATGCGATAGTTATATTCAATGTAATTACGATACCCAGGTGAACCGGATCGATACCTGCCATTGTTGCCACGGGTATAAAAATGGGTGTTAAAAGAATAAGTGCGGAGACTTCTTCCATAAACATGCCGGTAATAAAGGTGATTGCGCTCAGTAGTAGCAATACTAAAACTGGGTTATCCTGAAAAGGTGACAACATACTGGCAAACTGGTTGGGGACTTGTGCGTAAGAAAGTAACCAGCTAATGATCGAAGACGCGGCCATGATTACAAATATAGTGCCGGTCAGCATTGCAGTGTCACGCACTGCTTTCCATAAAGCTTGCAGTTTTAATTCACGATACAGCATACCTACAACTGCAACGTATATGACAATTAGGGCGCCAGACTCAGTGGGAGTCACAAACCCGAATACAATTCCTGCTACGATAATAAAGGGTGCGATTAACGCTGGCACAGCACCAAACAATGCCGCACTGAACTCTACCATGTTAGGTTTTTTTCCACTAACGGGCAGATTGGCTCGTCGGGCATATACCCAGTTCATCGCCATAAACGCAGCGCCTAGCAACAACCCAGGAATTACACCTGCTAAAAATAAGTCACCGACAGAAGTGTTGGTCAGCGATGCATAGAGAATCATGAAGATACTCGGTGGAATAATCGGCCCAATCAACGAGCTTCCGGCAGTCAATCCGGCTGCATAAGCAGTTGAATACCCTTCTTTTTTCATCGCTGGAACCAGCAGTGATCCAAGTGCAGAAGTGTCAGCTACTGCTGAACCATTTACACCAGCAAAGAAGACACTGGATATAACATTTACGTAGCCGAGTCCGCCACGAAGGTGACCAACCAAAACTCGTGCCAGTCGCATTAGTCGCTCAGTCATGCCTGCGCCGTTCATCAGATTACCCGCCAGAATAAATAACGGTATCGCCATCAGCGAGAATGAATCTATGCCACTAAAAAACTGTTGAGGGAGCATACGAGATAACAAAATGGGATCAATAACTAAAAAACCGATCACAGCTGTTAACAAAAGACTGAGAAAGAGCGGTATACCCAGTAATAAGTTTATAAAAAAAGTTGTGAACATCGCCAACAACATGATCTACCCCTTGGTGCTATTAGAGCTAAAACGATTTAATTCAGGCCCTTTGAGTAAAGAAACCAGACAAAGGCAAGCAAATCCGATTGGCAATGCCAGAAGTGGAACGGTCTTGCTGATGTCTAGTCCCATGGTCATGAAACGAGATACAGAAAACGCGTATTGCCAACTGATCCAAGCTACATAGCCACTTAGGAAGGTCATCAGTAGCCATGTATAAACTCTTATCACTAGGGTTAGCTGATGGGGAAGAAAGCTTTCGATAAACTCGACACGCATGTGCTTGTTTTGTAGCCAGGCAGGCGCAAGCACGAGTAGTACGGTTCCGATTATCAGATAACGTGACAGTTCGTCCATCCAGATAGGAGAGTGGCCAACAATGTAGCGGGCCACGACACCATAGAGCAAAATACAGACATTGATCACAAATATTGACGATGCGATCAGCAGTAATCCCTGGCATAGCTTATTTATTAGTTTTAAACGCATAGAAATACCTTGCGACGGTGGCAGTTAGCCACCGTCTAAGTAGTCTGAGGGGTTACTTAATACCGGCGTCTTTCAGAGCCAGATCAATCCATTTTTGATCGATGTTTTGTTCACTAAGCCAACTGATGAAAGACGGCTGACCAATATCCTGAAATGCCTGTAATTCCTCGGCTGTAGGGCGGTACACTTCCATACCGTTATCGGCTAAGAATTTAATACGGTCCTCTACCTGACTTTCTACAGCCTTACGGTTGATGTTATTTGCTTCTTGAACGGCTTCAGTCAACGCTGTGCGTTGGGAAGTAGTCAGGCTATTCAGCAATTCGTCATTAGCTACAAGAAACTGGTCAGAATACTGTATGTTGGCAAGCGTTAGGTATTTCTGCACTTCCTGCAAACTTCCAAGGATAATATACATGGGAGGATTCATTTGTCCGTCGGCAACACCAGTCCGCAGAGCCATGTAAACTTCAGTCCATGGAATCGGAGTACCAGATGCACCAAATGCCTCATATAGAGCTACCTGGCTTTTATCCATCGCACGGAAGCGTAGCCCTTTGAAGTCCTCTGGAGAGTGGATAGGGCGCTTGTTATTAGTAAAGGCTAAGAAGCCTCCTTCTTCAACAACTGCTAACAAATGTGTGTTAGTGCGACTGAAGAACTCTTTTTGCGCTTCTTTCCAGTATTCTCCCTCGTCAAAGAAATTTCGGGCCTTTTCGAAATCGGAAAACATAAATGGAATTGCACTGACAAATATTTCGGGGAACTGTGGTGATATACCGGCAAAAGAGGCAATGTTCAGGCTTGGCGTATTCATTACCTGCTCCATGCGCTCATCTTCTTCGCCGAGCATGCTGTTCGGATATAGCTTTAATGACAACTCGCCGTTAGTTTTTTCTTCAACTAAGCGTTGAAGGTTGCTCGCAAACAGATGCAGTACATTTTTTTCTGCGTCTGGTGCGCCTGTGTAGCTTAAGTTTATGTTTGTTTGAGCATTAACAGGCAGCGATGTTAGCAGTACCCCGACACCTATCGCACAGGCTTTTAGCAGGCTCTTTGGAGAAGTGATAGTAAGTTTATTTTTCATGTTTTTTTTCCGCGTTGGTTAGTGTTTTTATGGCAGTTGAAATCCGATCTCATGCCAACTTACCCGATGATGTGTTGACAATTCAAGCAGGCATATGTTGATTATTAGTCAACACAAAGTGAAAACGTCTTATTCAAGATCTAGTAGGTTATCGATATTTATAAGGGAGTGCTGAGAAGAGGGGCGTCTGCAATAAGAAAGCTCATGCTGCTTTGTAGATGCTTCATTAAAGCTTCTGCTGGAAGGGTCAGTTCGCGTCTATTATGACTGACCACTTTTGCCTTGGCTTCAGACAGAAGCGGATGATCGACTGCCAGTGAGCATATAATCCCTGCACGGATCTCAGCGGCAACAGTGAGTTGAGGCATAAAGGTTATCCCCAGTCCCGAGGACACAAAATTTTTCAATACAGAGACCGAGTTGGTGCGTAACCTTGGGTCAAAACGGATGTGTTCAACTTCTTCCATCAGGCGGACGAGGCGACCCATACCGAATTCACTGTCGATCAACGCAAGTGGATATTGACCTATATCCCTGAAATTCACTGGTTGATTGGTCGCTACTAAGGGATGATCTGGCGTAGCAATCAGATCTAGTGGGTGACGTCTTTCAACATGACAACGTAAGTCGACTGCTTCTGGGCAGGCATAGATGATACCAAAGTCTACCTGGTCATCCTTGATAAGTCGTATTGCCTCATTCGCTCCAGCCATCTCGACACTGATTTGAATGCCTGGATAACGGCTGATGAAATCTTGCAAAGGGGCGGAGATAAGGTCCGCGATAAAACCCTCCCCAACAGCGATTTTGACCTTACCTTTACGCAGTCCCCGCAGGTCATAAATACGCGATAACGTTGCAGCTTCGCTTGCCTGAATCTGGCGGTAGTGGTCGAGTAGTTCATTTCCTGCCATGGTTATACGACTACCCTGATTACTCCGCTCCCAAAGTGGCAAGCCGACTTCTTCTTCTAACAGTGCCAAGAGACGACTGATTGCTGAAGGATCTACATTCAGCTTAGCAGCTGCTTTACGCAACGACCCGAAACGAGCCACGGCATTAAGGTATTCAAGAGCGCGCGGGCTTAGTTTATTCATTTAGGAAGTTTAATCTCGAATTGCTAAAGGCTGTAAAAAAATACCAGCATGAGTAATAACGTTGCAAGGATATAAGTTGTTGATTATATGCAATTAGCAATACTTCTGTGCGGCTTTCTGCCGAAGTGGCTGTTCAGGGGGTAGCTTGTTGGAATTAGTTAATCTGTCGTCGTAATTCGATAATATAGGGATAACCTCGCTAAGAAAAGGGCGCCAGTGCTGCTTATACCTGGCGCCCTGAGGGTTCCTGTTAGTTAATTCTCGTCTTCACAAAGCTGCCGGGTGCCGGTTCCAGAATTGGGTAGTCTTTATTGCCGACGGCTTTGGGTGCGTCAACCTGTTTGCCGGCGCGTTTTTTCAGCCAGGGAGCCCAGTGGTTCCAC
>NZ_JBFIIH010000181.1:0-5734 GCF_041601355.1 Neptunomonas sp. | reverse complement strand
TCCGTTTGCCATTGAACCGGGATATTCGGAAAATGCTGATGAGTGGCCGCTGAATAGTCGCTCAATAACTGCCTAAGTAAAATAGCCGGCTCTGATAGCCGGTTTTTTTATGTGGCTTAGCGTAGTCGGTTATACTGTATTAGGTTAGGCTACACTAAATCTCTATCTATCAACTGATACTGTGAAAATGAAGCATTTTTTAACACTCTCTGGTGTTTTGTGGTTATTGCCCGTCGTGGCATTTTCTTCAACAGCGACACAGGGCGTCGATCCAACGTACAAGACTGAAACGCAAAATGTGTGTGCTAAGATCGGTCGCAAACTTTCCAGTGTATCGGTGCATGAATGTAATGGGCTGTCCTTTGATGTGCCACGGTTTTATTCAGTAGGTGGTTTGCCTATTTTGGAGAAGCATTTTCCGGCAGCGCATGCTGATGCACCCAAAATTCTGTTTATTGGCGGCATACATGGAGACGAGTATTCAAGTGTCAGTGTTACCTTTAAGTGGTTGAACACGCTGAATAAACACCATAGTGGTGCGTATGATTGGCATTTCTTGCCCTTAGCAAATCCTGATGGATTATTGCAGTCGCGTTCTTCGCGGGTGAATCAGAATAAAGTAGATTTGAACCGTAATTTTATTTCTGCACCTGATTTTCCGGAACCACTGGTTCATTGGAAAAAGAAAGCGCGGGAGCGCTCGCGTTATTACCCGGGGCAGTCTCCTTTGAGCGAGCCTGAATCCAGAGTGATTCATCAACTGATTGACGAATACCGTCCTGATATCGTGGTTTCTGTACATGCGCCGCATGGCATTCTTGATTTTGACGGTAGTAATTTACAGCCGCCTAAAAAATTAGGTCCTCTGCATCTTCGTCAATTAGGTACCTATCCGGGATCATTGGGAAACTATGCATGGTTCGTTAAGCGTATTCCGGTGATGACTATAGAGTTAGAGCATGCGGGTATTATGCCGGCGAGCGATGATATTAACAGGATGTGGACTGATCTTGTTAGCTGGGTAGGGGAGAAGACTGTCGAGAGAAATCAGGTTGTGCTTTCTGAGCCGCAATAATTAGCCGCTATAAAAGGCACTGCAAACACTGAAAAGTGAGTCTGCAGTGCTTTACGTCAGTGCTGCTCTGCTGGCGCCGCTGAAGCCGCTTTCTGTTGTAGCTGCTGAGCGTAGAGTGCATCAAAGTTGACAGGTGATAGCATTAGCGCCGGGAAGCTCGCTTTAGTCACCAGCGTATCAATCGTTTCGCGAGCATATGGGAATAGTAAATTCGGGCAGAATGCGCCTAATGTATGCCCAATTTCCTGTTCGTTCATACCGGCAACCTGAAAAATTCCACCTTGCTGAACTTCCACGAGAAATGCAGTATCTTCTTCATTTTTAACCGTAACAGTTAATGTTAACACCACTTCGAAATGCTCAGGGCTAAGAGGCGTTGTGCGTGTGTTCATCTCCAGATTAATCTCTGGCTGCCATTTCTTTGTAAAAATTTGTGGGCTATTTGGCGTTTCCAGAGAAGCGTCTTTAACGTAAACGCGCTGAATTGAAAACTGTGGTCCTTTTGGCTGCGGTGCAGCCTGATCATTTTCTGCCATTTTAAATCCTTAATCTTGTTGTGAAAGAAGAGTGTCGAGCTGTCCTTGTCTTTCGAGTGCGTAAAGATCATCACACCCGCCGACATGTGTATTGCCGATAAAGATCTGCGGCACACTAGTTCGTCCGCTGAGCTTGGTCATTTCAGCCCGCTTGCTCGGTTGGTTGTCTACTTTGATCTCTTGATAGGCTACGCCTTTTTGATCTAACAGCATTTTTGCTCGTGTACAAAAGGGGCACCAATCAGAACTATAAACGGTAATCATCATTGCTCAGGCCTTTTTAACAATCGGAAGATTCTGGCCTTTCCACTCTGT
Organism: Neptunomonas sp.; assembly: GCF_041601355.1. GTDB lineage: Bacteria > Pseudomonadota > Gammaproteobacteria > Pseudomonadales > Balneatricaceae > Neptunomonas. The sequence goes on along the minus strand of NZ_JBFIIH010000181.1, from coordinate 3,808 downwards.
TATCCCGCCCTGTAGACGTAAAACATTTTCAAAGCCTGCTGCTTTTAACTGTTTGCTGGCAGCGCCTGCTGTTTGACCAAGATTGCATACCACAATGACAGGGCGCGTTTTGAACTTTTCAATCTCATTGAAACGACGACTAAAGTCGGCCAGTGGAATATGTCGTGAGCCGGTAATGTGGCCGGTGTCCCACTCCTTTTTGGTGCGGATATCAATCAGCACTGCATCTTGCTTGTTCATTAACTGAGTAGCCGTTGCTGGCGAAACAGACTTGCCGGCTTTTTGGCCTTCAGTCCACATAATCATCAAAAGTGTTAATAGCCAGGCCGCTATCAGCATAAAGTTGTTAGTGGCAAATTCGATCAATTGTTCCATTATGTTTCCTAAACCGTCATAACGCCGCGAAACCGGCACCTCATTTTAAGCGGACGATTATACAATGCCCGGGCGTCTCATATAAGAGGAGATTATGAATAGCAAGGCGTTGTTAGCCAATTGCGATGAATCGAAGTAAAATATGTGACCTTCTTAAGATAAAATTGGCCTGAATTCATATGAATAATAAACGTATCCCTAAAGCACTGATTATCCTCGACGGTTTTGGTGTTGAGTCAACAGCCTCTTCTGCCATTGAAGTGGCGAATACACCTACATGGGATACGTTGCTGGCTAATAATCCCAACTCCCGGATTGCGACCTCAGGTTTAGCGGTGGGTTTGCCAGATGGCCAGATGGGTAACTCTGAAGTGGGGCATATGAATATCGGAGCAGGACGTACGGTGTATCAGAACTTTACGCGTATTTCCAAAGCGATTGCCGATGGCGATTTTTTTGAAAACAGCGTCCTCACCGCTGCTATGGATAAAGCGATTGAGCAGAATAAAGCTGTGCACGTGATGGGCTTATTATCGCCTGGCGGAGTTCATAGTCACGAAGAACATATGTTCGCACTAATCAGAATGGCCGTGACACGCGGTGCTCAGAAAGTGTATCTGCATGCCATTCTCGATGGACGGGATACACCACCCCGTTCTGCTCAGTCTTCACTTGAAAAAGCCGACGCATTGTTTGCCGAATTAGGTAAAGGCGGAATCGCTACGGTTGTGGGGCGCTATTATGCGATGGACCGGGATAATCGTTGGGATCGGGTGCAGCAGGCCTATGATGCTATGACAACAGGGAGGTCCGGGTATGTTGCTGACTCTGCAGTCTCTGCGTTAGCTGCCGCGTATCAGCGTGATGAGAACGATGAATTTGTCAAAGCCACCGTGCTTCAGAAAGATGGCCGCGCAGTGGGTGTTGTTGCTGATGGCGATGCGCTGATCTGCGCTAACTTTCGTCCCGATCGGTCGCGTGAAATAACCCGTGCATTTGTAGAGGGTGATAGCTTTACAGGCTTTGCTCGTGCTGTGCAGCCTGCGTTGGTTGATTATGTGATGATGACGGAGTATGCCGCTACTATTCCGGCTTCCTGTGCTTATGAGCCTGCGGTGATTGTGAATGACCTGGGTGAGTATATTTCGGCGCAAGGTAAAACTCAGTTACGTATTTCTGAAACAGAAAAATATGCTCATGTGACCTTCTTTTTTAACGGTGGTCAGGAAGCGGTTTATGCCGGTGAAGAGCGTATTCTGGTCCCGTCCCCTCAGGTGGCAACCTATGATCTTCAGCCTGAGATGAGTGCCCCGGAGTTGACCGATAAGCTGGTGGCCGCGATAAAAAGTGGTAAATATGACCTGATAGTTTGTAACTACCCCAATGGTGACATGGTGGGACATACCGGCGTGTTTGATGCTGCTGTAAAAGCGGTTGAAACTGTTGATGCTTGTGTAAAAAGAGTGTTGGAGGCGATGGCCGAAGTCGGCGGTGAAACTTTGATCACGGCAGATCATGGTAATGTCGAAATGATGCGGGATCCAACCTCTGGCCAGCCACACACGGCGCATACGAATTTTCCGGTCGCATTGATTTATGATGGTCCAAGAAAACACTCGCTTGCGTTACAAGATGGTGCGTTGAGCGACCTTGCGCCGACTATTCTTGCCTTGATGGCGTTGCCGCAGCCGGCTGAAATGACGGGTCACAGTCTTGCGACATTCAAATAGATTGTTAAGGCCGCTGTTGCGGCCTTTTTTAAACGGGTTAGTGTGTTGCTGCCTACTCTTTATCGGCTTGAGTAGCGATCACCTTGTGGCGGCTGATCAGCAAGCTACACAGTCGCAGCTTAGCAAACTTAAGAAGAGTATTAATCAGGTACAGGCTAACCTCAAAAGAGATCAGAAAAAGCAGAGTACTGCTGAGCATTCGCTGGCAGCAACAGAACAAGAGATCAACGAGTTAGGCAAGCAGGTTTATCAACTGGATAAGAAACTGGCTCTGTTGGGTAATGACCTGTCAGGTTTTGAGATGGAAAAGAGCCGTCTCGAAAAAAGCTTGCAGGAAAGCCGTGGCCGTTTAGAGCAAATTATCCGGCAACAGTATCGCCTGGGTGCCCAGCCGCGGCTATTTATGCTATTGAATCAGAGAGATCCGGAACAGATATCGCGCATGACGCACTATTATGATCGCTTCAGCACGGCTCAAGTTGTCGAGATGACTCAGTTTCAGACGTTACTGCGCAATTTGAAATCGACACACCTATCGATTGATTCAACACAACAGAATATCAAGAGTAGTCGGGATAATTTGCAGGCTAAGTTAGTTGAGCTTCAGACCTTACGCGTACAGCGGCAGCAATCACTGGCCGCTGTGAAAAAGCAAGTCAGTAGCGCACAAGCTAAACTTAAACAGCTGAATATTGATAAAAAACGATTGGAGAAGTTGCTTTCTGAGATTGAAAAATCGGTTTCTTCGGCCAATCTTACGCAGAATAATAAAGCGTTTGTCAGTCTTAGGGGGAAACTACAATGGCCGGTCAAAGGAAAAATCCTACGCGCCTATGGTAATGTTAAGGATAATCTCAGTTACGATGGTGTCTTACTGGCGGGGACAACGGGAAGCGCTGTTGCGGCGGTACACCATGGCCGGGTAGTCTTTGCAGACTGGCTCAGAGGCTATGGGTTGCTGACCATTATCGATCATGGTGATGGATATATGAGTTTATATGGTCAGAATGATAGTTTGCTGAAGGAAACAGGCGATTGGGTTTCGCAAGGTGAGTCTGTCGCTACTATAGGCAGCAGCGGTGGTAATAATGACCCCGGCTTATATTTTGCGATCCGACACAAAGGTAAAGCGATCAACCCTAAGCGTTGGTTTGTAGCTCAATAAGGATGGTACATGTTCTTTAAAACGGGGTGGCAGTAATGAAGTTTTCGTTAAAGCTGATCAGTGTGATTTTTAGTGTGGGGCTACGCGTTACAGGGCTCAGTGTTACAGGGTTAGCTGTTACAGGGATAAGTGTTACGGGGTTAGGTGTTATAGGGAAAGTGCAGGCTGCTTCTCTTCAGGACGCGGTACATCAGGAGGCAACAAAAAAATTGCCCTTAGAAGAGCTGAGGCGCTTTAGTGAAGTGTTTGATCGCATTAAGAACTCTTATGTTGAGCCTGTAGATGATGCCAAAGTTCTGGAAGATGCTATCCGTGGCATGATTGCAGGGCTGGATCCACATTCCTCTTATCTTGAACCAGAGGCTTTTGAAGAGTTGCAGGAGCATACCACTGGCGAGTTTGGCGGTGTTGGTATTGAGATTAGCCTCGAAGATGGCTTCATTCGGGTTATCACTCCGATTGATGATACACCGGCGGTTAAGGCCGGTATTAAAGCCGGTGATTTAATTACCCGTATTGATAATGAACCTGTAAAAAG
>NZ_JBFIIH010000180.1:0-5876 GCF_041601355.1 Neptunomonas sp. | reverse complement strand
TACGTTCGGACGGGATAACCGCTGAAAGCATCTAAGCGGGAAGCCCCCTTCAAGATGAGATCTCGCTGGGAACTTGATTCCCCTAAAGAGCCGTTTAAGACTAAGACGTTGATAGGCTGGGTGTGGAAGCGCTGTGAGGCGTTGAGCTAACCAGTACTAATTGCTCGTGAGGCTTGACCATATAACGCCAAAGGCGTGTGGGAAGCATGTGTAAAGATAAAATTACAGACTAGCGCTTGTTAACACAGACAAAGACAAACGATACCACCAAAACCTTCATCAAATCCATGTTGTGACAGTTTACGCTTGGCGACCATAGCGAAATGGAACCACCTGATCCCATCCCGAACTCAGCAGTGAAACGTTTTAGCGCCGATGGTAGTGTGGGGTTTCCCCATGTGAGAGTAGGTCATTGCCAAGCACCTAATAGAGAAACCCCGGTCACGCTGTGATCGGGGTTTTTTTTATGCCTGTGAAAAATAAAAGCTGTGATCTTTTTCATTCTGAACAGAGTGGCTGCTTTATTGTATTTTGTTGCGGACAAACTAATTTATTAAAAATGACGAAGCATGCTTCTTTAGTTTTTTAAATTGGTGTTAAATACTCCTTTAATAACATTTTATATTTGAGTTGATATGTATTCTGAAGAAGATGTACGTCGTTTATTGTGGCAAAGTCGTCGAGGCATGCTTGAGCTTGATCTTTTGTTTGAACCGTTTGTTAAAGAGGCGTTTCGGGATTTGCCAGAGGATGATCAGGATCGTTTTGTGAATCTTTTGGCTTGCGAAGATCAGGATATTTTTCTCTGGGTAATGGAAAGGGAAGTGCCACAGGATCCCGATTTACATAAAATCGTGCGAATTATTTTAGATCGTGTTCAGCCCTCTTGATATAGCCATCAAGCCTTCGAGCTATTTTCGGGCTTTTTATTTCAGTTGCTTGATAATAGCTTTGTGTGCCGTGCTCTATTCTAATATTTCGCTACTTTTCTTATTGTTTTCGGCCGCGTTGTTGCTTGTCTTAGCTTGCCTTCCTTTCGGCAAGCCTCAAGTAATGCGTCTTATTTGGGATTTAGATAGACAGTCAATAAAATTGTTGCGCGCAGATGGAAGTTGGCACGATGGCTTGATGATCCAAAAAATACATTTACTGCCTTATTTATTTTCTTTCAGAGTAATCACGAAGTCCGGGGAAAGAATCACAATAGGGATCTTTCCTGACTCAGTTTCGGGTGAGGACTTAAGGCGATTGAAAGTGGCGCTGAAGTTGGGGAAAATGGCCTTGGTGTCTAAGGCCATTCATAGTTAATGGGAGTTAGTATCGTATCACGAGGTTCTGGTCCCTGGTCTGGGTAATCAAGTGTGTAATGTAGCCCTCGGCTCTCCTTGCGAAGCGCTGCAGAACGAATGATCAGGTCTGACACTAATGCTAAATTGCGTAATTCTAACAAATCTTTACTGATCTTATAGTTTGAGTAGTACTCGGTAATTTCTTGTTGCAATAGATCGACTCTATGTTTGGCTCTGCGCAAACGTTTGTTGGTTCTGACTATACCAACATAGTCCCACATGAAGCGCCTTAGCTCATCCCAGTTGTGCGAAATAATCACATCTTCATCTGAGTCCGTTACCTGGGACTCGTCCCAATCAGGGATGTATGCCATGTCTAGGCTTTCATCGAGTCGGCTGCGAATATCATTGGCCGCTGATTCGGCGAAGACAAGGCACTCCAGAAGTGAATTTGAGGCAAGCCTGTTCGCGCCATGCAGGCCCGTGAAAGAGGTTTCACCAATAGCGTAAAGTCCGTTTAAATCCGAATGTCCTTGTTGGTCGGTCATAACGCCGCCGCAGGTGTAGTGCGCCGCGGGTACTACAGGAATAGGATCTTTTGAGATATCTATTCCTAGTTTGGAGCAACGCTCGTAAATAGTAGGGAAGTGCTCAAGGATAAAACTTTTCGGCTTATGAGAAATATCAAGATACAGGCAGTCGCTTCCCAGGCGTTTCATTTCATGGTCAATTGCGCGGGCCACAACGTCTCTGGGGGCTAGTTCCCCTCGCTTATCAAATTTATCCATAAAGCGTGTTCCGTCGGGCAGGAGTAATTTACCTCCTTCGCCCCGAACTGCCTCAGTAATGAGAAACGATTTTGCTTGAGGGTGGTAGAGGCAGGTGGGGTGGAATTGGTTGAACTCCATATTAGCCACACGGCAGCCTGACCTCCAGGCCATGGCGATACCATCGCCGCTGGCGCCATCAGAATTGCTGGTGTAAAGGTACGCTTTTGACGCACCGCCAGTTGCTAAAACAACAAACTTTGCCTTTAAAGCGTTGACATGGCCTGTTGAAGAATCAAGGACGTAAGCGCCCAGGCAGCGATTATTGGCGCGCTTGAGTTTGCGTCTGGTGATAAGGTCTACGGCTGTGCAGTGTTCAAAAAGATGGATGGAATCGTGCTCTTTTGCGCGACTTATCAAAGTTTCTTGCACGGCTCTGCCGGTGGCATCAGCGGCATGGATGATGCGTCGATGCGAATGCCCCCCTTCCTGCGTCAGATGGTAACGTTTACCATCGCGGCTAAAGGGCACGCCTTGTTCGATAAGCCATTCGATGGATTGCCGTCCATTTTTCACGGTGAATTCGACAGCATCATTGTGGCTTAAGTGAGCGCCGGCCGTTAGTGTATCTGAGACATGATCTTGTATCAGATCGCTTTCATCAAGCACCGCTGCTATGCCGCCTTGTGCAAGCCAGGTCGACCCGCTTGTCAGGCTGCCTTTGCTGAGTACTGCTATTTTTGCAGAATCTGCCAGGCGTAGCGCCAGAGAAAGCCCGGCTGCGCCGCTTCCAATGATAAGGATATCAAATTCTTGTTGCATGCTAGTACATCAATTCCGTTGTGTCGGGCGTCTATTATGCCGTTTTCTCTGTAATGACGTCATGTATTTTATCCTGATTAGATAATGAACTATTATTTATACGCTGAGTCATATTGGTAGTTTGTAAAAAGCTGAGGGTTGCATTTAAGTAGAATCCGGTTACATACTGCGCTGTTTATAGTATCCGTTGTTTTCGGGTAGGTTTTTGTTCTTATTGGTGATAAGGATTAGTGGTGTCGAGTGAGAACCAGACGGATATCGACCAACAGTTGGTAGAGAGGGTTCAGGCCGGGGATAAGCGTGCTTTTGATCTTCTTGTTGGTAAGTATCAGCACAAAATTATTGGTTTAGTCGGTCGTTATGTATATGACCACCATGAAGCAATGGATATTGCACAGGAGGCTTTTATAAAAGCGTATCGTGCATTGCCTCGTTTCAGGGGGGATAGTGCTTTTTATACATGGCTTTACAGAATTGCTATCAATACAGCTAAAAATCATCTGGTATCCAGAAGCAGAAGGACCCCCGATGTGGATGTGGATGTGGCGGATGCGGAATATTTTGATGGCGGAGACGAATTAAGGGAACTTGAGAACCCAGAAAATAGTCTATTTAGAGACGAGTTAGAATTAGTTGTCAAAAAAGCCCTGGATCAGCTTCCACAGGATTTACGTTCGGCACTGACGCTGCGTGAATTTGATGGAATGAGTTATGAAGATATCGCATTAGTTATGGACTGCCCTGTGGGAACAGTTCGTTCGCGGATTTTCAGAGCCAGAGAGGCGATTGATAAACAAATAGCACCGCTGATGGAGTGATGCTGTTGGTATTTAAGTTGATATTTAACATGAAGGTCCAATGATGAGGTGTATATATGAGCGATGAGTCTAACGAGTCGCTTTCCGCGTCCCTTTCGGCGGCGATGGATGGTGAGGTTTCATCTTTTGAACTACGCCGGGTGCTTGCGCGTATTCAGGATAAAGAAGGCCTTGATTGTGAGCAGTCTCTTAATAAATGGCAACGTTACCACCTTGCTCAACAAGCAATTCATGGTGAAGGCATTAACCAACAGGCAATGAATATAGATCTGGTTTCCAGAGTGAGTGCGGCGCTGGAGAGCGAAAAAGTTCAGCCAGCTGTCCAGTCACCGGCTGCTAAAACGCCCGAAGATACGGAGCAGCATGCATGGTGGAAGCCAGTGGTCAGTATGGCCATGGCGGCTTCTGTGACCGCTGTCGTAATACTCGGCGGTCAGCAGTTTATAAGCAATGATGCAGCAGTTGACGGCTCCTTCAGACAAGCTTATACCATTCCGAGTGTTCAGAGTTCGAAGGATTTTGTGCGTGCGCAGTACAGTAATTACTCTGCACCGAATAAAGGCGTTACCGGTAGCTCCGGTGAGCCAGAAGTTATCCGTCTGTCACAGGGATTGAATCGTTACATTGATCAGCATCGTCACTTGCTAAGTTCTAGTCAGCCTGCATGGCAAACTGATTGGTTGCCTGAGGGTTATCAGCAGGTTCGTCATGAAGTCATGCCACATGCCGAAGTGATGGTGTTTAGTAATGGTAAGCACTCTGTTTCTATCAGTATTGAGCCGTTGGGGCGTCAAAGTGTTCCTTCAGGCGTAGTGCAATCAGATAATATCGTGGCTGTTGGTCGCGCCACAGAAAATGGTTTCGTTACTGTGGTCGGAGATGTTCCATTGATGATTGCTGATCGTATAGCAGCTTCTGTGAAATCAGTTCGTTAATTATGATCGAAGAGTATGCAACGGTAGTCAGTGTCATCGACGGGCGAGTGCTAATAGAATCTGAACGAAGCTCTGCATGTGGGCAGTGCCAGGCAAAGCAAAGTTGCGGACAAAAAGCTATTTCAGAGTGGGCTGCCTCTAAAATGACGCAGTTAGAAATTGATAATCCGGCGAAGATTCCAGTGGAAACGGGTGACAGGGTTGTTGTCGGTATCGATGAAGGCAGTTTTTTAAAAGTATCAGCTTTGATGTATTTGTTGCCGCTGCTGTTGATGGTTTTGCTGGGAGGCTTGGCTGAATATCTCGAATATGCTGAAGCCACTATCATACTGACTTCATTCGTTGGTCTTTTGGTCGGCTTCTCAGGCGTAAAATTGTGGAGTCAACGGCTTGATAATCGCTCCCGGTTTAACCCTGTATTGCTCAGGATTTCTTAAATTGTAAAGGGATAGTTAAATCATGAAACGTTTTGTGATTGCATCTTTTTTGTTGCTGTCGATGGTCGCGTCGCCTGTAAAGGCTGAGCTACCCGATTTTAAAAGTCTGGTTAAAAAAGCGGCACCTGCTGTTGTTAATATCAGCACGATACAGAAGAAAAGCAGACATTCCCTGCCGGGGTTTGATTTTAAAGGACCTAATGGAGAAGAGATACCTGAGATTTTCAGGCATTTTTTTCGCTTTCCGGATCAGGATCAAACGCCTGACGCCCCCTCCCAGAAAGCACCTCAATCACTAGGATCTGGTTTTATTATTAGTACTGATGGTTACATTCTTACTAACCATCATGTGATCAAAGGTGCGGATCAGGTTTTAGTGCGTTTAAATGATCGTCGCGAATTAGACGCGGAAGTTGTTGGCTCGGATGAACGCTCAGATGTGGCTCTTTTGAAAATCGATGCCAGGGATCTGCCAGTTGTGAAGTTTGGTGACTCGTCGACGCTGGAGGCGGGTGAGTGGGTGTTGGCGATAGGGTCGCCATTTGGATTCGATCATACGGTGACGGCTGGGATAGTCAGTGCAACAGGCCGGGCGTTGGAAAACGAAACCTATGTTCCATTTATTCAGACAGATGTCGCTATCAACCCTGGTAATTCCGGTGGTCCGCTATTTAATCTGGAAGGGGAAGTGGTAGGTATTAACTCACAGATATATACGCGCTCTGGTGGTTTTATGGGGTTATCTTTTGCTATCCCTATTGATGTAGCGATGAATGTATCTGCACAGTTACAGTCAGATGGTTTTGTG
>NZ_JBFIIH010000179.1:0-5921 GCF_041601355.1 Neptunomonas sp. | reverse complement strand
GGATTTTATTCCACCGTTACTGACTTAGCCAGGTTACGCGGCTGATCAACATCGGTGCCTTTCAGCACGGCGACATGGTAAGACAGCAATTGTAAGGGAATCGTATAAACAATCGGCTCCAGAATCTCTGGCATCTCAGGCATTCCCAAGACATGAATACTTTCGCCTGCCTGAACTTTCTGTGTACAACCTGCAAATATAAACAGCTCTCCGCCGCGTGCGCTAACTTCCTGCAAGTTTGCTTTAAGCTTATCCAGCATGTCGTTGCGCGGAGCGATGGTTACAACCGGCATATCCTTATCAACTAACGCCAAAGGTCCGTGCTTCAACTCACCCGCTGGATAGGCTTCTGCATGAATATAGGAGATCTCTTTCAGCTTTAATGCACCTTCCATGGCCACCGGGTAAAGCGTACCCCGTCCCAAAAACAGAGAATGATGCTTTTCAGCAAACGCCTGCGACATCAGTTCAATATCAGCATCCATTGCCAATGCCTGCTCTATCAGCGTAGGCAGTAACATCAGAGATTCAACAATTTGACGCTCTTTTGCCTGCGTCATTTTAAAGCGACGTCCAATAACGACAGTCGTCAATAAAAGGCAAACAAGCTGGGTAGTAAACGCTTTCGTTGACGCTACACCAATTTCGGGCCCGGCATTGCTCATCAGAAACAGATCCGACTCACGTACCAATGAGCTACCCGGAACATTGCAAATAGTCAGGCTTGCCAGTATTTGTTGTTTAACATCTCGCAACGCCGCTAAGGTATCTGCCGTTTCTCCTGATTGAGAAATCGAAATGAATAATGTGCCTTCCTGAATCACCACCGGACGATAACGGTACTCACTGGCCACCTCCACATGACAAGGAATACCTGCTAACCCTTCCATCCAGTACTTTGCAATCATGCCGGCATGATAACTGGTACCACAGGCGATGATCTGAATTTGCTTTACCTGGTCAAAAATAGCAGAGGCATGTTCCCCGAATGCTCTTTCATTAACCAGTGCATCCTGAACCCGATCCTGAAAAGCAGCCAGCGTTACGGCTGGCTGTTCATAGATCTCTTTCAACATGAAATGTTTGAATTGTCCCTTTTCGGTAGCGGATGTAGCATGTTCATACTGAACAATTTCCCGCTGGACGAGTTCGCCGTTCATATCCCAAACGATAATCTCATCTCTGGTCAGGTGAGCAATATCACCCTCTTCAAGAAACATAAAACGATCAGTCACCGGCAACAACGCTAATTGATCTGATGCGATGAAGTTTTCACCAATACCAACACCGATGACCAATGGACTGCCTTGACGTGCGGCAATCAGTTCACCGGGGTTATCTTCATGCATCATACCTAAAGCAAATGCACCATCCAGCGTCGCTACCGTGGCTTTGACTGCACTTATGTGATCTGCTCCGGCCTTAATTGCACGATCCAGCAGATGTGCGATGACTTCTGTATCTGTTTGAGAGCTGAAATGGTACCCGCAAGTCATCAGCTCTGATTTGAGCTCTTCAAAATTTTCGATAATACCGTTATGCACCACGGCCAATGCTGATCCTGACATGTGTGGATGAGCATTGTGCTCTGTAGGTTTGCCATGAGTCGCCCAACGCGTATGTGCAATACCTGCAGAACCTGGCAGCGGTTGCATTTCCATTGCATCAGCCAGCGCCTGGACCTTGCCCGCCCGGCGTAAGCGCTGAATAGACTTACCATCCCAGACTGCCATGCCAGCAGAGTCATAGCCCCTATACTCGAGGCGACGCAGGCCCTCTAATAATATCCCCGATACTGAACGCTCAGCCGTTGCTCCAACAATTCCGCACATGCTTGCTTCTCCTTAGCTTTTCTTGACTGGGCGCTGCCAGTTAGACAAATTAGTTTGTTTTACCCGCGCGACAGCCAACTGGCTTTCAGCTACTTCTTTGGTAATCGTTGAACCTGCGCCAACTGTAGCGCCGGAACCAATTTTTACGGGCGCAACCAACGCGCTATTCGAACCGATAAATACCTGATCACCAATTTCCGTCAAAGATTTATTCACTCCATCATAATTACAGGTAATAGTGCCGGCACCGATGTTAGTATGCTTACCGATAATGGCATCACCAACATAACTCAGATGATTAATTTTTGAGCCTTCACCAATAATCGCCTTTTTAGTCTCGACGAAATTACCGACTTTTGCCCCAGTCGCCAATTGTGTGCCAGGACGAATTCTTGCAAAAGGGCCCACATCGCAATCAGAGCCAATATCAGAATCTTCAATCATGGTATTGGCCTTGATACGTGTGTTTTCACCGATCACTGAGTTTTTAATAATGCAGTTTGGCTCAATAATCACACCTCGCTCCAATACCACATTACCTTCAAATACCACGTTAACATCAATAACGACGTCACCTGCAACCGTTACCTTGCCACGAACATCAACCCGGGCAGGGTCCGCTAACGTTGCACCGTCAATCATCAATGTCTGCGCTTGCTGTAGTTGATACCAGCGCTCAAGCTCTGCTAACTGAACACGGTTATTAACGCCCTGCACTTCCTGTTCGCAGCCAGGATGCTGTGTTTCAATAAAAACACCCTGATCAGCGGCCATGGCGATAATATCCGTTAAATAATATTCGCCCTGGGCATTGTTCGACGATAATTCAGGCAACCATGCTAACAATAAGCCAGTGGGCACTGCCATAATCCCGGTATTTACTTCTGTTACTTTAAGCTGCTCATCTGACGCATCCTTTTGCTCAACAATAGCCACTACATGATTGTCGTGATTACGGATAATCCGGCCATAACCGTCAGGCTTCTGTAGATGAACCGTCAATAACCCTAAATGCCCCTGCGCAGCGATGCTGACCAGTTGTTGCATTGTCTGTGAACGCGTTAACGGAACATCCCCATAAAGAATCAAGGTTACCCCTTCAGGATCTACATTCGGTAAGGCTTGTGCAACCGCATGACCGGTACCCAGCTGTTCCTCTTGTAAAACAAACATAAGCCGTTCGTCGGATAACGCTTTTTCTAACAGCCCGGCGCCATGACCTATCACTACATGAAGTTTTGCTTCATCGATATGACGTGCCTGATCCAGTACATGCCTGACCATAGGTTTGCCAGCAACAGCGTGTAGTACTTTAGGCAGAGAAGACTTCATACGGCTTCCCTGACCCGCTGCTAAAATTACAATATCCGTTGTCATTATCCGATCCTGTAGCGTCTGAAGAGATTAAAAATCTACATTATTTATTGAATGCTTCGTAATCTATATTATAGTTCAACATATACAATACTTTTTGTCTGGAAAATTTTGACAAATGCAAAACTCAATACTAGAAAGGCTCGGCTTTGATCAACGCGAAATAACTATTTATCGCGCTTTACTATCGCTTGGACCCAGCCCCATCAGGAGCATTGCCGAGAAAGCAGGGATTAATCGAGGTACGACTTACGACTGCTTAAAAGTACTTCTGCAAAAAGGGATTGTCAGTTATTTACCAAAAGGAAAGCGCCGCCTATTTTCTCCCCGCGATCCTGAAGTACTCTTACAATTAGCTGAACAGAAGCAACTTGAAATCTCAAATACCATTCAACAACTAAAAAATTCGATCATTCCCGAGCTTAATCACCTTAAGCCGAATTTCACTGCTGCTAATGTGCAATTCTATGAGGGGGATGATGGAATAGAGTTTGTGCTCAGAGATATTCTTAGCAGCGTCTCACAAATCAGTGAACGCAAATACTCTGTATTTTCATCCAAACCGATTCGTTCACACCTTTATCGTCCCTTTCCGAATTACACGGCACAAAGAATCCAGCGAAAAATCGGCGTACGGGTCATCGCCATTGGTGAGGGTGGTGAAGATGCTGAGCTATCAGAAAGAAAGTGGATTAAAACCGAAGGTCCTGTTGATGCCGCCTATATTGCTATCTATCCTCCTAAATGTGCCATTATTTCGTTAGCATCGAATAACTATCCAACGGCGGTATTGATTGACTCTAAGGAAGTGTCGACGGCTCAGCAGATAATTTTTGATACATTATGGGAAATGCTTTAGTGCTACCGTTAGTGATTAAACAACAAAAAAAGGCAGCCTAAGCTGCCTTTTTATTCGTGTGTAACTCAACGACGTCAGTTTTATTTGCCGAGCTTTTTGCGAATTTGCTGTAGCGTGCGGAGCTGTGCCGCCGCTTCAGCCAGTTGAGTAGCAGCGCGACTGTATTCGAATTCGCTTTGCTTATCACCCATCGCTTGTTCAGCTTGCTTCTGCGCTTCAAGAGATGCCGCTTCGTCCAGATCACCTGCATGCAATGCAGTGTCTGCCAAAACGATAACCTTGTTAGGCTGTACTTCTATGAAGCCGCCAGATACGTAGAAGATATCCTGTTCGCCGCCCTGCTTACGCAATTCGACAGGGCCTGGTTTCAGTTCCGTCAGAAGCGGAGCGTGACCTGGGAAGATACCCAGATCACCCAGGCTACCTGTTACTGATACGAACTCGACAAGACCAGAGAAAATCTCTTCTTCAGCACTTACGATATCGCAATGAACAGTCATAGCCATGTTGTTTTCCTTCTAAAGGTTTACCAAAAGCAATTACATGCTTTTGGCTTTCTCAACAGCTTCTTCAATGCCACCAACCATATAGAACGCCTGTTCCGGCAGTGAATCATATTCACCATCCAGAATACCTTTAAAGCCACGAATCGTGTCTTTCAGGGAAACGTACTTACCTGGCGAACCAGTGAATACTTCTGCAACAAAGAACGGCTGAGACAAGAAACGCTGAATTTTACGAGCACGTGTAACCACCTGCTTATCTTCTTCAGATAACTCATCCATACCCAGGATTGCAATGATATCTTTCAGCTCTTTATAACGCTGAAGAACACCCTGTACATTACGCGCAATGTCATAATGTTCCTGACCGATAACCAGCGGATCCAACTGACGTGAAGAGGAATCCAAAGGATCGATTGCCGGGTAAATACCTAGTTCTGCGATCTGACGAGACAGTACTACTGTCGCATCAAGATGGGAGAAGGTGGTAGCAGGAGATGGATCTGTCAAGTCATCTGCTGGTACATATACCGCCTGGATAGACGTGATAGAACCGGTATGAGTTGACGTAATACGCTCCTGAAGAACACCCATCTCTTCCGCTAGTGTAGGCTGGTAACCTACCGCAGAAGGCATACGACCCAACAGAGCTGATACTTCTGTTCCTGCCAGTGTGTAACGGTAGATGTTGTCAACAAACAACAGTACGTCACGACCTTCGTCACGGAATTTTTCAGCCATAGTCAGACCCGTCAGCGCTACGCGCAGACGGTTTCCTGGTGGCTCATTCATCTGACCATAAACCAGAGATACTTTATCCAATACGTTGGACTCTTTCATCTCATAGTAAAAGTCGTTACCTTCACGAGTACGCTCACCTACACCAGCAAATACTGAGAAACCTGAGTGCTCAATAGCGATGTTACGGATAAGCTCCATCATGTTTACGGTTTTACCTACACCGGCACCACCGAACAGACCAACTTTACCACCTTTGGCGAATGGGCAAACCAGATCGATAACCTTAATGCCGGTTTCCAGTAGCTCGTTAGAAGCAGCCTGATCAGCATAAGAAGGTGCCTTACGGTGAATAGGCATACGCTCTTCTTCACCGATAGGACCACAATCATCAATTGGATTACCCAATACATCCATGATGCGTCCTAATGTTGCTGTACCAACAGGCACAGAAACTGGAGCACCAGTATTATTTACTTCTAAGCCACGACTCACACCTTCAGTCTGACCCATCGCGATCGCACGTACTACACCGTCACCCAGCTGTTGCTGAACTTCGAGTGTCAGACCATTCTTTGAAACGGTCAGCGCGTCGTAAATTTTAGGTACGCTGTC
>NZ_JBFIIH010000178.1:0-5932 GCF_041601355.1 Neptunomonas sp. | reverse complement strand
ACATCCACTCGCGGTAGTACGCCACGAACGCAACACATACTGCTGATAACTCGGGTAAGCAATGGCAGCCAATATACCGACAATGGCTACGACGATCATGAGTTCGATAAGGGTAAAACCCTTTTGCTTTGATTTCATATGGTTCACTTCATAATAACGCTAATAGACGTAATAACGGGGCTAGTGTCACTGTTTTTGTCTTCTGTATAGCTGAATTGCACATCTACACCTAAATCTAAATGGCGCAACTTAACACGATTTCCAGCTTCTGTTATCTTCGCATGAGAGGCCACTTTATACATGATATTATCGATCATAACGCTACCGGTGCCCTTTGTGATGACTTCTTGTAACGGCCCCTGATTTTGATAGGTAACACCATACTTGAGCTTATCTTTGGCCAAAGCAGTTATTGGCACAAAGCTTATAGCCAACCCTAAAATAATATTATTAAGCATTCGCGATGTTTTCAAGATCACCTCCTAACGAGTAATCTGCTGCCAACTCTGGCGATTGACATCATCACCTTCATCAATCCGCATAGTTTCTAACTGATCATTTCCCGAAATAATCACATGATCAGAATCAGATCCCGGCATAAAGCTTGGACTATTACCCCCAGATCCAACTTTAATACCCGTCGCAACAATAGGGTTTCCTGCAGGGTCAGTAAAAACCTTATCACCTGTACCAAACTTTCCACTTTGATCCAGATCATATGTCTGACTCAGTCGCCCCCCGGTAAAAGCATCGAGGGACATTAGCCAACTATCCCCTCCTGGCGAGCAAGGATCATTCGCTGGGATATTGGTTACAAACAAAAGCCGCTGACCACGTATCGCAGGGGTAGATATCAAGCGTTCACCTCGCTCCCCCGCTGGTGGAACCAGATCAAGGTACCAGCCTTGCTTTACACTAGTGGCATAATTATTAGATGTTTCACGCAAAGGTACATTTCTTGTCACATCATCCGTCGTAGACACGGTGCCCTTTGTATCATTGACTGCCACAGAAGCTTCTATAGTAATCGTTTGCTGTAACAATTTGGAACGTCCGGTAACATTCGCACCTGCATCATGAATACCATAAAATGTTTGGCGTCCGCCTAATACGCCGTTATTATCTGTTGTCTCTATATACTGTCCCGTGCCAAAGTAAACCATCTGACCAATACCACTTTTCGACCTACCAACAGTAACTGCTGTAGTGATTGGCTGCGCATTACTAACCGTACTCCCTGCTGTTTGAGTGCAAGGGTCGGCACTACACGCGCTATACAGCTTATAATCTAATTTCCATTTGGTTGGATCCGCATCGTTCAGATTAAATTTCCAGACATTACCGAACAGATCCCCTCCATAAATATAATCTGATACTTGATCGCCATTTAAATCCACTGGTGTTAATGTCGCAAAGCCGTTGGGCCTGCTGGCATTAGTCGGGTCTGCACTGATACCAACCCCTGTAGACAGCTTAATTACATTGGTTTTGTCCCATAGATCAACAATATAGATTACCGCGTTACCTGTTGTGCTCACACGAGTATCCAAACCTCCATTAGTATCCGTATTGTTATAGCCATTACCAAATACGGCATACCATTTTCCGTCCTGTAATTTGACTATTTTCGGTCGACTAAAGCTGTAACCTAAATCTACATCATCCTGATCGGTAAACTCCCACATAAACAAAGAGGCCGCATTTGACTCTGTAAAAGTTGACGGGTCAGTAATATCCAATGCATAAATTCCCTGCCCTCCGTTATTCAAGCCGCCAACTAAAACTGTTTTCCATGCACCACTGGCACCGGTAGTTTTAAATGCGTCAACAACCGTTGGGGAGCCATCAACATAATATTGATGGGAATAACTAGGATCAGATAGGGCTTTTAGTTTTGGTAATAACGATCCTGGGATAAATGCCATTTTTTCAACACCCGTTGGTGCATCAAACGCATGTAACATGCCATCATTAGCCCCTACATAAAGAAGCTGCTCACGATTCTTATGTGTAGTGACAAAGGACGAATAGGCTACAGATTCAAAAGAATCAGAATAGCGGGCAGAGGGAGCGCCTACAAAATAAGGAGTGGAATGAACAATATCCCCGAGGTTAGTTACACGATCTCGATAAACCGATACATCATAGGTAGTATCACTAAGATTTCGACCTCGTAAGTATTGCAGCATCGCTTCTTGGCCATCAAAATAACTAGCTTGCTCTGTCGCTGTAAACTGTGCCCAATCAAACGCAACCCCTGCTGTTTTGTTCGTCACAATAACACGTGAGTTCCAAGCTGGAATTTTTTTACCCGCATCAAATACCGCGCCATTCGTTGCGGTCCCTGTCGTTAAAACTTGCCCATACGTCGCGCCAACAGTGGTATCTATTTCAAAAGAAAGAAACTCACCCGACCAATTTGAACTGTTATATCGCGCCTGATATACATTCGAGCCGGTCTGTATTCGTCCAGTACTGGCCGCTGCCGAAGAAGATGAACCCGATTTTTTTGTAATCTCAGCAAGTGCATTTTTAAGCACCGTTGATAATTGTGCCGCATTCGATGCGGTATAATATTTACCATTGCCATATTCAGCAGCATCTTCCAGCATCTGATTTTGTGTCCCAAAACCAACCGTATAGGTATACATATTCTGCAGAGGAAAAGCGGCATCATTGTACCCAACGCCTGACAAATCAGTTTCACTGCTGTCTTTTTTAAAGTCGGTATCCCAGGCAAATTTAGCAATATCATCTAAGTATAAAGTAGCGCCTTCACCGTTACCGCTCGAATCATAGCCATCTGAGTATTGAGGAAATGAAGGATAGCTAGTACTAACGGTAGCAGGATGCAGTCCATCCCAATCAGTTAAGGTTTC
The DNA here is from genome assembly GCF_041601355.1 of Neptunomonas sp. Taxonomy (GTDB): domain Bacteria; phylum Pseudomonadota; class Gammaproteobacteria; order Pseudomonadales; family Balneatricaceae; genus Neptunomonas. The sequence goes on along the minus strand of NZ_JBFIIH010000178.1, from coordinate 3,053 downwards.
CCCGGATGGCACGTCAGGATCATCACTAGGAAAATTTCTATCATAGGTAGGAAAACCATCAGTAATCGCTAATGTAAAGTTTTTCTGGCAACGATACTGAATAGGGCTTGTGTAAGAAGTACTCGAGTGATAATAACTACTCATACCACGGAAATAACGTGTTATTTCATAAAGCGCTTCAGACAATGGTGTATTAGTTGAAGCAGAATAACTTGCCAAAGAGCTTTTAATATCAGAGACACTGCTGCCACAGGCACGATCTATCGTTGCCCCATGACCATAACTCTGGCTGCTGGGCCCAAAAAAACTAGCGATACCAAAACGCATACCGGCAGTATTATCAACAACATCTGCACCAACGATTTTTGCAACCATCATTCTGCTTTCGTTGGGAATATTACCTACAGCACCTGTTGATAAGTCTGATCCGCTAGAAAAGCGATTAAGCAGGTAATTAACATACTCACCTGAGTAGCGTGTATTACCACTACCAACAGGATCAGGTAATTTCAAACACTTAGTAACACTTGTTGTCGAAGAGTTTCTAAATCGATCGTAGTCACTTGAACAACTCCCTTGTTTGAAGCTGCTTTTAAAATAGTTACCTGCCGTATTAGAAACATTAGACCAGTTGCCACCGGAGTTATAATATTGCCACTGCTGTTGTGATGATCTATCTAATGTAAAAAAATCCTCATCATAAATAATGTTATCCATACTGCCAGAGTTATCCACCAGCAACATAACATTGGGTTTGACCGTGGTAGACACAGGCAGAGGAGCATTCGACAATGCTAGAGGAGCGGCTATGGCACCCATAGATATACCAAGTGTCGCTATTAGCTGCAATCCGTAACATGATTTTAAAAAAACTGTCATAGCCCCTCCTTTATCTAAATCGACGCGCAAAAACGGTTTGCAAAATAGCTTCTGAGGTGACTGAGCCTCCATAAGCTTTAATCGTATTCCTATACAATGCACTTCCTCTGTCATCTGTAACCCCGCCCCCATCATCGAGTGCATCTCTTTTATAGGTAACATACTCCACCATCAGTAATGGGCTGAAAGCTACTAAGGTATTCATGTCACTACCCGCTGGAGGATTAATCACTGCACCATTTGCTTCTTTATAACTGCCGTAGCTAATAGCCTGGGCATCCCAGGCAGCCGTATCATTAGATGGTAAAGCAGGCCCAGCAGAGGAGTTGATTATCTGGCAACGAGGTACAGCAGTGGCACTGCAGCCACCATATGTTTTTCCAATATCTAAATCTTCGATGCTTTTAAGAAACCCCTCTTCCAGGTAACGCATACCTGCTTCTCCAGCCTGAAGCGCTAAATTTGCATCACGCATATTACCGCTCATTTTTTCTTGCATGGCTGTTCCTTGCATGGCACTTAAGCCAATAATTGTCAGTAATAACAACATTACTAAACCAATAATCAACGCAGCACCTTTTTGCTTTCCAAAACGGGATACTAATCTTTGTCTGTTTCTTTTTTTGGGGCTTTTCATAATTAAGGCATCTTATTTCGAAGCGCGACGGTTGTAGTGTAGACCTGATATAAGCGTCGATCGGTAGTGATTACAGTATAAGGTGCTGCATTAAACGGAGCGGGCGCCGCTTGTGCCTGCTCCACTACACCGGCGTCATTGCTGGCAACCAAAAAGCTAATACGTACTGCCACCACATCACTCCACTGCGAAGCTCCTACCGCAGCGACGCCCAAATAAGCATCAGGTTCACGATCACTATTGGTATCCACACCATAAGTAAAAGCAACATTCTCGACTCCCTCGACAATAGCATTGGTATTTCTAAACAATGCTCGCTGCCCTCCTGCATCAGGTGCAACATAGTAGGCAACTCCCCCTCCTGAATTTGCAGCGTTAGCCCAAATCGAAAGTATCTCACTCGTCACCCCCGCCACAACTCTGCCAGGAAGGCCTTGAGCAGGCCCCTCAGGAGGGCCTGCAGGAAGATCTCCCGGTACAGTTCCTACCGCAAACCCTTGTACGGCAGTAATATTGGTATTTCGACTACTATTCTCAGGTAACAAATTTTGAAACCCTGCATCACGTAAATCTCGTAGCATAAAATCTAACGCAAACCGGCCAGACTCCTGAACACGAAACATAGACTCCTGCAGGCGATAAGTCTGACTGGAGGCCAAAAATAAATTAACGACACCTCCTATCAAAATCAGCCCCAATGACATAGCAATCATTAATTCAATTAATGAAAAGCCACGCTCCATATTTCGCTTATCGATATTTGCAGTTTTTGTCATTACAGTCCCGTCACAAATTGAAAACAGGTGGCTGGAGCCCCATTGCCTCTACTTTCGTCCCAGCACACTTGCACTGTAAATTCTTCATTTCTACGAGTAATAGTGCCGGTACCGGTTGGCAAAGCCGCTGCTAAATTAGCTTGCCAGGCAATAATATCAGCTGCCGCGCTTGCATCTGCACCTGCCGGCGCTGGTTGTAAATCATAGTCACCGTCACGAGCAGCAGAACGATTAGACCTGATACGATCCGTCATATCGTAAGCCAAATTAACCGCCTGAGAACGTAAAAAAGAATCATGGTTTAATTTCAGCGCATCAAACTGTAGTGTCGCCATACCCAGCAAACCTACCGACAACACTAAAACGGTAATCAGCACCTCTATTAAGCTAGACCCGCCTTGCTTGTTTTTTTTCATCTTCAAATAACCGTTCATATATCCGTTCAGATAGTTACTCTATGGACAAGCCACCCGCGTTACACTAACGCGTCCCGTAATACTGATCTGTAGCTGTCTGGCTTGCTGCCCTGTACAGTTAGGGTAGCGGCTATTAATAGTGACCGCCGCCGCCGGCAGCCTCATCAACCCGCTGCCATCAAACTGAATGGCCGCCGCGCCGCCCGTTTGAGCAATCACGGCACCCGCATCCGGTGCATCCCAAACCTGCAAAGTCGCTCCAGCATTTTGCTGGACAATCCAGCCTACGCTCCAGTCGAGTGGCGCCGCCATACAGGTTGCGCCATCACTACTGGGACAAAGATT